>VHCN01000011.1 GCA_016871675.1 Verrucomicrobiota bacterium | reverse complement strand
CGTTGCGGGTTGTAGCACTGCACGTCCCCATAGCCGAGGTCGTCGGCGAGGATGAGGATGATGTTCGGCCTGGCAGGCGCGGCGGAGACTTGGGATTGGCCGCACGCGAGCGCAACGAGCGCACAGGAGAACGCAAAGCAACCTTTCATTCGACGACGGCGCTATTTCTTCAAGCACTCGCCCACGAACGCGAACAACTCCTTGGTGGGGCTGTCATCGGTCACGCCGAGTTCGGCGTTGATGCGCGTGTGATTGGTCTCGCGCCCGCCGAAGGCCTTCGCGGTGACACCCGCCTCCTTGAGCACGGACTCGAAGCGGCGGGCCTGCGCTGAATTGTCCGGATGGTCGGCGACGTAAAGGATGAGGAACGGCGGAATGCCCCTGCCCTTTGTCGCGTGCGTGACGGCGGAGTAATCCCGGTGCAGCGCCGCGTCGTTGCCGAACTTGAGGCGATGGCCGTATTTCGGCATCGGCATGCCGTGGACGCGCAGGCGCGTCTCGGCGGTGTCGATCATGGCGGGGATGTCGTAAGTGTCGCCGTCCACGGGCACGCAGCCCTTGAGCGCGGAGAAGGGCACGCCCTCGGCCTTGAGGTAGCGGTCGTCCGTGCACATCAGCGCGGCGAGTTGCGCGCCGGCCGAGTGGCCCATCACGAGGATCCGGTTCGGATCGCCGCCGTGCTTCGCGATGTGCTTGTGCACCCAGCCAAGCGACTTTGCAACGTCCTGAAAAATCGTCCGCATCTCGACATCCGGCAGGAGCCGGTAATTGGTGGACACAAACACGAAGCCTTTCGCGACGAAGGTCTGCGGCTTGAGTTGAACGCTCCTCTTGTCGCCCGCCTGCCAGCCGCCACCGTGGATCCAAAAAACCACGGGCAGGTTTTTCGCGCCCGGTGGCGCGTAGATGTCGAGCACTTGCCGCTCATGCGCCGGCGCAGCGTAGGCGACATTGGCCGCCGTGGGAGGAATGGCAGGAACGTCCGCGACGGCGGCCCGCGCCACGGTGGCGGTGATCAAGAGGGACGGGGCAAGCAGATGGACGGGGGCCATTCTCATGACGGCAACCTTGGCAGGGAACAAGGCCGGTGAACAAGCCGAAGTTGCGCCGGGGCATCGCGTGGGACAGCTCGCGGGGTGGCGACGGCCTCGCGATCTTCACGACGAGCGCGGGCTCGCCGTTGGTGTTCACGTTGCGCAGTGTCACCGCTCACGGCCGGCTTTGAGGAACGCGATGAGGTCCGCCATCTCCTCCGGCGTGAGCATCCCTTCGAGTCCCTCGGGCATGAGCGAAATTTCCGAGGCGCGGATGCTCGCGATGTCCGAGCGCAACAGCGTTTCCTTCAATCCACCCGCCTGCATCACGGTCAGGCCCGTCGCCGTCTCGCCGGTGATGACCCCGCTGAACGAGCGGCCGTCTTTCGCCTCGACAAAGTAAGCGGTGAACCGTGGTTCAATGGCGGCATTCGGGTCGAGGATGGCCACGAGGAAATCCTGCGGGCTCTTGTCGGACAGCGCGGTGAGGCCGGGGCCGACCGCGTGGCCGTGGCCGCGGAGCATCTCGTGGCACTGCGCGCACTGCTTGTCGAAGATGGCCGTGCCCTTGACCGGGTCGCCCTTGAGCTTGGGCACTTCGGCGAACTTCGCGAGCGCCTCGGCGCGCGAGACGCGCGCCACGGGCACCAGCTTCGCGGCGCGGCCGGCAACCGAACTGTCCGGGCTTGCCGCCAGTTGTTGACGCGATTGCACCGGCACGTCGCCGGCGGAAACGACGCCCTTCTCCACGGCGTCGAGCAACGCGACCGTCCAGTCCGCCCGGGCCAGCAGCGCGGCGAGCATCGCGCTGCGAAGTGTCGGGGTCGCGCGCGGCCACGACGTGAGAAAGAGCCCGGGCACGTCCGCGGCTCCGATGCGGCCGAGGCTGGAGACTGCCGCCTGTTGGAGCGCGGGCGCGGCGCCCGGCTCAAGCAGGGAGCGCAGCGCGGCCGAGTCCGCCTCGTGTTGCGTTGGATCGCGGCCGAGGTAGCGAAGTGCCGCGAGCCGCGACTCGCCCGTCGCCTTGCCGTCCGCAAGCAGTTTGCGGGCGGCGGGCGCGAGTGAAGCGGCGAGTCCGGCCACGAGCTTTGACTGTTCGGCCGCGTGCAACGCGGCGCTCCGCCCCGTGCTCGTGGGCCGGCTGAGTCGTTCGAGGAACTGGCTGAACGCGACGAGCTGCCACTCCTCCGGCGATTCACCCGCGCGCAAGCCGAGCGCATCGGCGAGTTGTTTCGTGCGTTCCGGCGACGAGCCGATGGAGCCGGCGGCCGTGGATGTGAGCTGCGCGAGCAGTTCGTTGCGCGCGGGTGTGGTGGACTTCTCCTCGATGACAGACTTCATCACCGCGAATGGGTCGCGTGTGGCCGATGTCACCAGCGCCGCGCGCAACCAGCCGTCGTCGAAGCTCTGTTTCGCAAGGCGGCCAAGCGCGGCGGCGGCGCGGTCGTCGTCCCATTCGCCGAGGCTCAGCGCGAGTTGGAAGCGCACGCCGGGGTCGGGATCGTCCACGAGCCGCAACAGCGCGGCAATGACGGGCGGCGACTTCATGCGCTGCGGCTCGGCGAGGCGGACGGCTTCGCGGCGGACGCGCGGGTCGGCCGCGCCGAGCGCCTTGCCGAGCAGGTCGCGCGAGAGTTCGCCGAGCCCGTCGAGGATGGCGAGGCCCTGCACCTGCACGGCGGGGTTTGGGGTGCGGCCGATGAGTTCTTCGAGGGGCGAGACGGCGGCGGCATCGCGGCGCAGCAACAGTTGCTGATGCACGAGGTCGCGCGTCGTGCCGTTGGGCGTGTCGAGCGCGGCGACGAGTTGCGGCGTCGCGAGCCTCGTGAGGTCCACGACGGGGCGCAGTTTCTTCCCGCGTGGCACGATGCGATAGATGCGGCCCGCGTCGGCGCCGGCGCGGGCGTCAATCTCCGCCATGCGCCCGGGAGGAACCCAGCGCGGGTGCTCGATGAGGTAGCGATACATGTCCACGATCCACAGCGCACCATCGGGTCCGGTGCGGACTTGCGCGGGACGGAACCAGTTGTCGCGCGAGGCGAGGAACTCGGACGCCTTCTCGTCGTCCGCGCGGAAACCGCTCCACGTCGTGCCCGCCGGTTCGAGGCGGAGACGGTGGACCAGGTTATGCACCGGCTCGCAGATGAAGGCATTGCCGGAAAAGGTCGAGCCGAGCAGGTCGTCGCGATACAGCCCGAGGCCGCATGCGCTCGTGGTGCGGTTGGCTGAGTCGGGATTGTTGAAGCGCGCGAGCAGGCGGCTGATGGGGTAGAGGCGGTCGGAGTCGTTGTAGTAGGGGACACTGACGGCCGGATTCGGCGCGGGCACGAGCGGGTTCCGGCGGATGTAGTGGTCGGCGAGCGGGAAGTTCAGCAGCAGCTGGCTGTTGTTGCAGCCGAACCAGTTTCCGAAATCGTCGCGCACGCGGCCCTGCTGCGTCAGGCCGCTGACGGGCTCGAACACGCCGGTGAACGGATTGACGCGGAAGTCGCGGCCGCGGATGTCCACGCTTGCGGTGGCGGGCCTGCCGGTGAACGCGTGGCTCGAAGCCGTGCCGACGATCACGCCGCCGCGCGATCCGTTCGCGCCGTAGATCCAATTATCGAGCCCGAGGCTGAGCGAGTTCACGCGCGCCTGATAATTGTCCGTGATGAAACCGGTGAACACTTTCTCGACGCGGTCGGCGACGCCGTCGCCGTTGGTGTCCTCGGCGAAGATAATGTCCGGCGCGGCGCAGACGAGCACGCCCTTGCCCCACGCGGTGATACCGGTCGGGAACGGCAGGCCGTCGAGGAACACGGTCGCCTTGTCGAAGCGGCCGTCGCCTTTCGTGGATTCGAGCAGGCGCACGCGGCCGCCGGGTTTCCAGTGGCCGTCCATGCCCATCGGATAGTCGCGCATCTCGACGACCCAAAGCTTGCCGTCCGTGCCCCAGTCAATCGCCACGGGGTCGAGCACGAGCGGTTCGGCTGCGACAAGCTCGATGTCGAGGCCGGGCTTGGTCTTGAAGTAGCCGAGCGATTCGCCCGCGGTGCGCGGCGGCGGGAACTCGGCTTGTTTCGCCGTGAGCAGGAATTCCTCCGGCACCAGCTCGCGCACCGCGCCGATGATGAGGTCCTCGACCCCGGGCGCGAAGCGGGTCGGCCGGTCGTAATAGACCATCGCGCCGCCGCCCTCGTAGCCGCCTTCGGTGAGCACGCGCCGGGACGGGATGTAGCACGGCACGTCGTTCGCGTAGCCGTTCACCCACAGGCGGCGCGGGTCGAACTCCTCCTTGAGCCGCAGCGAATAATCCACCACGACCTCGCCGGGCAGGAAGACCATCGCGAGGTCGCCGCCGAAGCTCCACGCGGCGACGAGATACGGCAGGTGCGTGGGAATCTTTTCGCCGCGGTCGAGGCGCGCGAGGTTCTGCTTCGCGTGATACGCGGCGGGCGCGGCCTTTCCCGCGGCGAGCGCCTCCCATTCGGCGCGCGTGGGCAGTGGCGCGAAGGGCAGCTCGATGCGCTTCGTGCGCGCGGTGACGCGGCCGCCGACGGGCTTGAAGTTCCCGGCCAGGAGGCGCTTCACCTCGGCGGCGAGTTCCGCGCCGTGTTGCGTCGCGAGGTCGAGCGTGCCGCGTGGCTGCGGATTCGAGTCCGCGCCGCAACCGATCGCAATGAGCGCGGTCGCGCCGGGATGGTCGCGCTCAATGAAGTCGCCGGCGAAGGAAGCCCAGTCGCCGCAGACTTTGTTGAAGTCGCCGCCGAGCGTCGTGCAGTGGCAGGCGTAGTTCGCGAGCACGGCGCGGAGCCTGCCGTCGGGCGAGGTCACGCGGAGCAACGGCACGTCGTGGTCCACGGGCCCGGCCGGATTGCGGCGGTTCTTCGCGAAGCCGGCCTTGCCCTGCGCGAACGCGAGCTGCGCCGGTTCGCGGGCATTCAGCGCGGCGAGCGCGGCTTGTTCGAGCTTGTCGGCAAGCTCGCGCGTGTAGCGCTCGAGGTTCGGTCGGTGCCCGGCCGGGATGTCCATGCTGAACAAGTTCGGCAGCACACCCGCGAGCATCGGCGCGGAGTGCGTGTGCGAGGAGCAGATGGCGACGTGTCCGGCGGTGACCTTCGATTTCGTGGCGAGGCGGCGGATGAGTTCCTCGCGCATCGAGCCGGGCACGCCGCAGTTGTCCACGGTGAGCAGCAGCGCGGGGCCGTCCGCGTCGGAGCCGATGACGAGCGCCTTCACAAAAATGCGCTGCTCGACGCCGTCCGACTCCGTGCGCCGGTTGCCATAGCCGCTGAGCCGCACGGGAAAGTCCGGCGTGATGTCGACCTTCGCGACACCCACGGGCACGGGCGCGGGCGCGGCAGGGGCGAAGCAGGGCGCGCAGACTAGCGCCCCGGCGGCCAGCAGGAGGAGTCGGGCAGGCGTGCGCATGGCGGGACGTTGGGAGCGTGTCGGTCGTGGATTTGATTCGTCACCCGCGGATTTGGCGAGACTAATTGCCGGGTCTGGCATTTCCAGGAGCGCCTCAACCGTCCGCGAGTGCCGCGGCGCGGCCGGCGGGGAACTTGCCGAGGTGGTAGATCAGGAACCCGTGGAGGAATTGGCGCAGTTCGTGAACCTGCGCGGCTGACAGTTTCAGGGGCGAGAGCGCGGGCCAGTCGTCGCGCGCGAGGCGCTCGAGGATGAGCCGGCTTCCGGCGGAGAGGCTCGACTCGGCCGCGGCGGGCTTGAGGCCGAGCAGGTCGAGGAGTTTCAACTCGAACGCGAGCACCGTGCGGGGTTGCGGGGCGACGCGGTCCAGTTCCGCGACGAACCCCTGCATCAGGTCGAAACACCCGGGCAGCGGCGTGTCCATCTCCGTGGTCTGCTCGATGAGCGCGGCGCAGTAGGCGGCTTGCTGGAGAATGTGCAGGTTTTCGCGAAGGTGCGGGTGCGTGTCGCGCAGGCTCACCTCGCGCAGCGTGTGCAACTCGGACCGCCGGCTGCGCGCGAAGCTGAAGTCCGCGAGATAGAACAGGTCGAGCTTGCCGCGGAAGGTGGATTTCGGCCGGCGCGCCCCCTTTGCAACCGTCGCCACCCGGCCCTGCGCGGTCGTGAGCCAGTGCACGATGAGGCTCGTCTCGGTGAGCGGGCGCGTGCGAAGGATCAGGCCGGTGGCGGTTTCGGAGCTCACGATGTCGCGGTCGGTCTTGCGAGTGCGGCGAATGGGAAGCGGCGCGAAAGTTCGCGCACGAGGCGGTTTTCCTCGCGCTTCATCCGGCGCCGGCCGGTCGCGGAGTGGTCGTCGAAGCCGCGCAGGTGCAGGATGCCGTGGGCGATGTAGCGGACGAGCTCGGATTGCCACGAGGTGCGGAACACACGCGCCTGCGCGATCGCATCGGCGAGGCAGATGAAGAGTTCGCCGCGCAACGCCGCGGGACGCGAACCGGGGTGTTCGAAGGTGATGACATCCGTCGAGCCCGTGTGCCGGAGGAATCGTTCATTGACGCGCGCCATCTCGACGGCGCCGACGAGGTGGATGGCCAACTCGTAGTCACGACACTGCGCGAGATCGTGAAGCAGCGCGCGGACGACCCGGCGAAGCAGGCGGGTGTCCACACGCCGGAGGCGCTGGCGGTTGAGGATGGCGAACGCGGCGCGCGACGATTCGGAAGGCAAGGTGGCGCTCATTCCACGGGGCGCGGCGCGGGTCAGGCTTTGGGCGCCCCGCCGCGATGTTCCTCGTAAGCGGCGATGATGCGCTGCACGAGCGGGTGGCGGACGACATCGCGCTTCTGGAACTCAACGATGCGGATGCCGTCGATGGCGCGCAACGCGCGGAGGGCCTCGAGGAGGCCGGAGTGCTTGTGGCCGGGCAGGTCGATTTGCGTCGGGTCGCCGGTGATGACGGCCTTGGACGAGTGGCCGAGACGGGTGAGAAACATGAGCATCTGCTCGGCGGTGGAGTTTTGCGCCTCGTCGAAGATGATGAACGCGTGGTTGAGCGTGCGGCCGCGCATGTAGGCGAGCGGCGCGATTTCGATGGTGGCCCGCTCCATGTGTTTCTGGATTTCCTCGGCGGGAAGCATGTCGTGCAGCGCGTCGTGCAGCGGGCGGAGATACGGCGTGAGTTTCTCCTGCAAGTCGCCGGGAAGAAACCCGAGCGCCTCGCCTGCCTCGACCGCGGGGCGTGTCAGGATGATGCGCGACGCCTTGCCCTCGCGGAGCGCGGAGACGGCCATCGCCATGGCGAGGTAGGTCTTGCCCGTGCCCGCGGGACCGACGCCGAACGTGATGTCGTGTGCCTTGATCGCGGCGAGATACTGTTTCTGACCGACGGTCTTCGGGGCGACTTGCGCCTTTCGCGCCGAGGTGAGGATCTTGTCGTCGTGCAGGCTCCTGAGCGCGGCGATGCCGTCGTGCTTCACGACGTGGAGCGCGGCGGCGAACTCGCGGTTGCCGACGGGCGCGCCGGAGAGCAGCGCGTGCTCGAGGTGCATGAAGAGCTGCTTGGCGCGGAGCACCGATTCCTCCGCGCCTTCGAGGCTGATCCAGCCCTCGCGCGCCGTGGCCTTCACGCCGAGTTCGTTCTCGATGGACTTGAGATTTTTCGCGTCGTGATTGAAGAGCTGCTGCGCCTGCCGCGCGTTTTCGTAATGGAGGGTCTCAGTGGGCATGGGGGAATGCAAAGCGCGGAGTGCGGAGTGTGGAATGAACCGGATAGCCCTTGCGGGCGGGATTTGGAATCTCGGTCATGCAAGTGCGAAGCGGAGTTGGCCGGCAAGTTCCTCGAGCGCCTGCGGCACGACGCTGGTCTGGCCGAGCACGGGCATGAAGTTCGTGTCGCCGTTCCACCGGGGCACGATGTGGACGTGCAGATGCGCGGCGATGCCGGCGCCGGCGCAGGTTCCGAGATTGACGCCGATGTTGAATCCGTCCGGCTTCATCACGCGCGCGAGCGCGTTCTGACACCGGCGCGCGAGCAGCCAGAGGTCGGCAAGCTCGCCGTCGGTCAGGCCGTTGAAGTCGGGCACCTGCTTGTAGGGCACGACCATCACGTGGCCGCCGTTGTAGGGATAACGGTTGAGCACCGCAAAGCACGTGCGGTCGCGGACGATGACGAGGTTTGCCAGGTCGTCGCTTGACGCCGCGAGGCGCGCGAAAAGGGAGTCCTGCGCCGCGGCGTCTTTCGGCGCGAGGATGTATTGGATGCGCCACGGCGCGTGCAAGGCTTCCATGCGCGGAACGCTAGTCCGCAGGCCGCGCGAAGTCAAAGGCGCGACGGGCCGTCGTCCACCAGCAGGATTCTGGCATCGGAATGAGTCATGGGTGCCACCCCTTTCCGGGGACGCGGTCGTGATCGCGAACAACGCGCCGAACGCGCCTCGGGAGTTCATCAGCACCTTCGGGCTCACTCAACCCGGAAGCAGCGTGTCGCTGGTGGTGGTGGTCAAGACGACGACCGGCAACGAAAAGGCGAGCGCCCCGTGCCCGATCTCATTCGTCGAGATTACCGTTTGAAGCGTGGTGTCTTTGACGCCGCATTGCGCGCAAAACCGTGAAAAGCACCAGACCCAATCCGATGGCAATCGCAACTAATACAGGAACGGCTGGGAAACGGCCTCGATCAGAATCTCCGCTCACCTCTGCCGCTACAGCGAGGATTGGTTCAGGCGCAGGTTTCGCACTCGGACCCGAGGTTGCTGCCAAGCGATTACTCCGAAGATCGCGAGCATACTGGGTGAAAGCCCTTTGCCGATCGATAGCTTCAAGTATCCTCGGGAGGTGTCCGCCGTAGGGGTCGACGTTAGCCGGAGCGTTCGTCCCAGCTTCTCTAATCAGGTCTGAAGGGGTGAATTCAGGCGCGCGCGTCGCGCCATCAGCTTTGGCCTCTGTGATGCGGAACATTGCGGCACTGGTGCGCAGGACGACCGGCTCGTGATTCGTGGTTGCCACCCGACGGGACGCGGAGACGAAATATTGGCCCGGGACGGTCAAGTCGAACCCCCTCCGCAGGTCAAATTCGTAGGCGACCTGTTCAAACGGCTCCAGTTTCGTGGCGCCTACTCTCCCGATCTGACGGTTTCGGAGCGCCGTCGTCTCGGCGCGCTCTGTCACAGTGCGCTTATTTGCGTCTACAGCTGTGAATTCGAAGTCAATGAAGGCGTTCCGAGTGGGGACGCGGACTGCATGATTGTTGAGGTTTCGGACGAGTGCGAATCCGACGATAGGTTCCTCACTAGAGAATGTCTCTTTGGTAAATCGAAGCGAAACCTGATAGCCGGCATTCTCAAACCCCCAATTTCCATCTACGTCCTCGGTTGCAGGTTTGGACCACGCTTTGGTGAGTTGAGAGTTTCTTCGTTCGCGGTCCGCAGTCCACTTCACTGCACGCGGGTCAATGCTTGCCACCCACGGCTCGTTGAAGAAGAGGGTCTTGTAGCCGTCCCTCGGTGGATCGACGTCCGCTCCGAAGCCGACGCCTAGATATTGCACCAACAATATTCCGACGCAGAGCGAACCCTTGAACGACAGTTTGCAGCCGGCGATCATTGGTTCTTAAGGGATGATTGGTGGATCATCCGTCAGCCGTGTCCAAGTTGGATATTCTGTAGAGGCAGCATTCGAGTCTACGCCTTCGGTCAAGCAGAATGGGTCAAACACTGCGTTCACATTGCCGCGAATCAAGTTTCCACCGTAATGCCATGTTGTTTTCCACAGCGGAGCGGGCAAGTTGGCATCGCCGCGGGGTGTCCACAGGAGGTATGTATCAGCAGAGAACCACACCGCGACCTCCAAGTCGGCCGCCCGATAAGTCATGCCAGGACTGTCTGTAAATGCGCCTTCCGCGGCTCGTCCTGCCTCGCTTATTTCCAAAACGACCGAATCGAGTCCCGAAAAGAGTTCACTCGCGGTGCCAGCTGCGGTCGTCCTTGTTTCCAGATGAGAAGCCGTTTGAATCCACTGGCACTTGCCAGCTGCAAGCTCGCCACCAATTGTCCTTTGGAGCCAAAGCCCAGCACTTTGCGGCAAATTGTCCGGTTTGTGAGAACCAAGATGAATCCAGTTCTGGTCCGGTGGGACCCCGCCACTTCCCCAATAAATTGCGTCAAACGTCGTTTGCGCTATTTGCGGTGTGACCGTGGCTGTGGGTCGCGACACTACGATCGTCGCTGTCGCGGAGAACTTCCTGTTACCCCTTACAGTAACCTCACATTTGATCAGATTCGTGCTCGCTGTGAACCATGCAAAACTCTGAGTAGCATTGGTCTTTTCCGTTTCGGCGTAGAATCTCGGGCCTCCCGGGCTCCCGGGAGCGTGAACGTAGACGAATTCGACGATCTTATTCCCCGGCAGCGTCCAGAGGTAATTTGTTATCGGGGTCAGATTCTGGGTTACATCGACAGAGAGATTGACACGCGTTCCTATCCAAATCTTGTTTGTGCTATTCGGGAGGTAGCTGCGCGTCGTGCCCGTGATGTCAGTTCCGTCCAGAAGCAGGCGATGGCGTGCAGCTTGAACTGCAGCCGAAAACGTGAAGTCAGTGCAATCAGCGGCGATGGCGCCGGGAATAGTCTCGTTGTCCGTCCACACTTCGAAGGCGGCTCCGCCCTCGTCCAGTTGGTGGCCCATGATGCTGATGTTCGTCGAAGGCACGGGATCACCACTTGGGAACCGATTCACGCTTGCACCCAATTGAATCAAGACTTGATTGGTTGAGCCCGACTCGCCTCCCGTCTCCATCGCGAATTCAGTCCAAATGTTCGTCGTGCCAATCACAGGGCATTCCCGTATCAGTCCTGTCCCCTGCTCAATATGCAGCATAGTCCAATTGTTGGTGTGCCATACTCGTCCCCAAGTAAAACTTGGCGGCCCAATCTCCGACGGCGGGCTTGGATCCCCGTAGTCTGCGGGGCCAGTTGCGTGCATTTTTGAGTAGCTTTGCGAAGTGCCGGTCGTTGGGTTGTTCCAAGTCTTTGTAGTTCTCGTCACGGTCCAGTCGTTCGGCCCATTGCGGCTGGCTTCGACAGTTTCAGCTTCGCCGCCTGAGTAATCGCTCCACGTCAGCTTGGAAAATGAGAGATTTACGAGTGCACCAGTGTCGCTGAAGACCTCCTGCTTGTAGAGGTCGTTGTGGCTCGTCACCATGAACCGGGCATCTCCGGCATGGCCGAACAACGGCAGGCCGATGAGAACAAGGATGCCTGCGAGACGCACGACGCGGGTTGCGATCGAGGGGGGAAACGGGAAGGGTTGTGCATGGTGGTGCCTCCAAAAAGTTTAAACATGGTCGGGTTATCTACGACAGACACTGCGCCGACGGAGGTCGAAGTCAAGCGGGGAGCTGCCCCGCTACTTTTTCATTTCCTCCAGCAACACGGCTTCGACGCGATCGAACTCGATCAGGAGCTTTTCCATCACCACGGCGGCCTCGGTCATCGCGCCGGATTGGGCGTGGCGCTCGACTTCGGCGGACAGCGCGGCCATGGGCCGGGCGCCGAGGTTGTTTGCGCTTCCCTTGAGAGTGTGCGCCAGTTCGCGCAGCGCGGTGCCGTCGCCCTTCATCATGGAAGCGAGCATTTTGGCGAGGCGGTCAGGCGCGTCGTTGAGGAAGAGCCCGATCAAGTCGGCCACGGGATCGGGCTGGCCCGGTTCGCGCAGTTCGCGCAGGTGTTTGATGACCGTGAGGTCCAGCGCCTCGCCCGCGGACGCCGCCGCCGGGCTGCCGGGGCGGCCGCGGGCGCGGTTGCGCTGGAGGGCGGCTTCGAGTTCGAGCAAGTCCACGGGTTTGATCACGTAGTCGTCCATGCCGGCCGCGAGGCACTGTTCGCACTCCCCGGGCAGGGCGTTGGCGGTCAAGGCCACGATGTAAACGGGCGGGTTCGTCTTGCCCATTTGCACCGCGGCCTTCTCGCGCTCGCGCAGTTGTCGCGTGGCCTCGTAGCCGTCCATCACCGGCATGTGGCAGTCCATGAGGATGATCTCGTAAGGCTCGCGGGTGTGCGCGTCGATCGCGTCGCGGCCGTTGGCCACGGCGTGGGCGCGATAGCCGAGCTTCTCGAGTTGCAGCATCGCGACCTTGAGGTTCACGGCGTGATCCTCCGCGATGAGGATGCGCGTGGACTTTTGCGCGACGGGCGGCCGCGGGGACGCCGGGGTGTCCGCCGGTGCGGGCAGGGCGGCTGGTGCGAACTCGCCGGCGCTGCCCGTGCGGACTGCGTTGAGGCAGGCGAAGAGGCGCGCGCGCTTCACGGGCTTGAGCAGGCAGGCGTTCACGCCCGCGGCCTGGACCGCGGCGGGGTCGAGTTTCTCGCCGAGCGGCGCGAGCAGCACAAACTTCGGACCGCCCGCCGCGGATTCGGAACGCACGGCGCGGGCCAGTTCAAGCCCGTCCATGCGCGGCATCAGGAGGTCCGCGATGACCACGTCGAAAGTCCGCCCGGCGGCCGACCCGGAACGAAGCGCGGCGAGCGCGCCGTCTCCGTCCTGCACGGTCACGCTCTGCATCTGGAACGAGGCGGTGATCTGCTGGAGCACCTGCCGTTGCGCGGCGTTGTCGTCGGCGATGAGCGCGCGGAGTCCCTTCAAGTCGCCCGATGCCGCGGCGCGCGCGCTGTTGGCGCCGCCCTGGATTTCGAGCGGCAGGCTGAACCAGAAGGTGGAGCCGCGGCCCGGATCGCTCTCGACGCCGATCTGGCCGCCCATCAATTCCACCAGCTGCCGCGAGATCGCCAGTCCAAGGCCCGACCCGCCGAATCGCCGCGTGGTGGAGCCGTCGGCCTGGGTGAACGGCTGAAAGATCTTCTCCTGCGCCTCGGCGGGTATGCCGATGCCCGTGTCGTTCACGGCGAAGAGGATGACGACGCGGTTGGACAGGTCGCGCTCTTTGGTCACGCGGACGACCACCTCGCCGCGCTCGGTGAACTTGACGGCGTTGCCGATGAGGTTGATGAGCACCTGCCGGATGCGGCTCGGGTCGCCGCGGACGAGCACGGGGACTTCGTCCGGGACGAGCGACGCCAGTTCGAGGGACTTTGCGTGCGCGCGCTGGGCGAGCAACTCGACGGTGCTCTCGACGACTTCGCGCAGGTCGAAGTCGATGCACTCGAACGTGAGCTTGCCTGCCTCGATCTTCGAGAAGTCGAGGATGTCGTTGATGATGTTGAGGAGGGCGTAGGCGCTGGTGCGGATGGTCTGCGCGAAGTCCTGCTGTTGCGGCGAGAGTTCGGTGTCCAGGATCAGCCCGGTCATGCCGACGATGGCGTTCATCGGCGTGCGAATCTCGTGGCTCACCGCCGCGAGGAATTGCGACTTGATGCGGGCGGACTCGATCGCGGCGTCGCGCGCGACGGCGAGTTCCTTCTCGGTGCGGATGAGCGCAGTGACGTCACGCGAGATGCCGATGATGCCGGTGATCTCGCCGGCGCGGTTGCGGAGCGGGACCTTGGTGACGGAGGCCCAGATTTCCTCGCCGGACTGCGCGGTCTGCCGCTCGACCTTGTTGATCATGGGCTGCCCCGTGGACAGGAGCCGCTGTTCATCCGCGAAGTATTCGCGGGCGTTGGCCTCGGGGTGAAAGTCGAAGTCCGTCTTGCCGAGCACCTGGTCCGGATCGTCGAGCCCGAGCCGGCGCGCCATCGCGAGGCTGCAGCGCAGGAACCGGCTCTTGGTGTCCTTGAAGTAGATGCGGTCCGGGACGTTGTCGAAGAGCGAGCGCAGCAGGTCGCGCTCGAACGCAAGCTGTTCCTCCATTTCCTTGCGCTCGGTCACGTCCCAGAAAATCCCCTGGACCCCGATGACGTTTCCCTTGGCGTCGTAGAGCGGGGATTTGATCACCTGCACGAAGAACCGCCCGCGTTCGGGGGTGTGGTGCTCCTCGACCGCGTCGTAGGGGCGGCGCCGCTCCATCAACTCGCGGTCGTCCCGCTGATATTTCGCGGCGAGTTCCGGCGGGAAAAAGTCGTGGTCCGTGCGGCCGATGATCTCGTCGCGCGCGCGGCCAAGCGTCTCGCAGAAGCGCGGGTTGACGAACGTAAACTTCCCCTGCCGGTCCTTGCGGAACATGTTTTGCGGAAGGTTCTCGACGAGCGAATGGTAGAGCACCTTCGAGTCGCGAAGCGCCTCTTCCGCGCGCTTCCGCTCGGTGATGTCGTGGAAGATGCTCATGAGCAGCGGCACGCCGGATTCGATTTCCACGAAGGAGTTGCCCAGTTCCACGTCGAGCGTGCGGCCGTTGCGGAAGGTGACCTTCCGCTCCATGTGATGCTCGACGGTGTGCCGCAGGAACCGCTCGCGATAGCGCGCCAGCCGGCCGGGATTGTCGGGGTCGTTCTCGCCGTAAATCGCCGTGAACGGCCGGCCTTCGAGTTCGGCGGGCTTCATGCCGACCATCTCGCAGTAGGCCGGGTTCACCGCGCGCGTCACGCCGTCCTTGTCCGTCAGCCGCATGCCGTCGGCCGAGTTTTCCCAGATCGAGCGGAACCGCGCCTCCGACCGCTGCAGCGCCTCCTCGTGGCGCCTGCGCACGGTGATGTCCTCGACCGTGCCTTCGTAATAAAGCAGGCGTCCCGCGGCGTCGCGCACGGCGCGGGCGTTCTCGACGATCCACAGCACGTTTCCGCTTTGGTCGAAGATCTCCGATTCGAAGCCCGTGATCTCGTCCTGATGCTCCATCAGGCGGATGAACTCCGAGCGCCGCGCCGGGTTCACGTAGAGCTGCCGCGCCACGTCGCTGAACGAGGCGATGAGTTCCTCCGGCGAACTGAAGCCGTAAATCCGCGCGAGCTTCCGGTTGGCCGAGATGAACTTGCCCTCCGGCGACGTCTGGAAAATCCCCTCGCTGACATTCTCGAAGATGCTCCGATACTTTGACTCCGCCTGTCGCAGGGCTTCCTCCGTGCGCTCGTGGCCGTCGATGGACCGCGCCAGTTCGGCGATGTTGCGGCGCAGTTCGAGCTGGCTGATCGCCTGCCGGCTCAGGCTTCGCAGCGCCGACGATTGGTGAAACGTCAGCGTGGCCGGCTCCGGCCCCATCACGCACAACGTCCCGAGCACGTGACCCTGCGGCGAGACGAGCGGCACGCCCGCGTAAAACCGCACCGTTGGCGCGCCGACCACCATCGGGTCGTTCGCGAAGCGCTCGTCCTTCGCCGCGTCCGCCACCACCACAAGGTCGCGCTGCAACGCGGTCACCGTGCAAAAGGACACCTCGCGGGGCAGCTTCTCGGCGGGGATTCCATGGACGGACTTGAACCAGTGCCGGTCTGCGTCCATCAAGCTCAGCAGCGCGATCGGCGCGGCGCAAACCTGCGAAGCCAGCCGGGTCAGGTCGTCGAATGCCGGCTCCGGTGCCGTGTCGAGGACGTTGTATTGCCTTAGCGCCTTGAGGCGCTCGTCGTGCGATGGCGACGTCTGTGAGGCGTGGGTCGTCAAGCCTTGCGCTTCGCCAGGCCGGCGGGGGACGCGCGCCGACTCTACTGGACCCGCGCCGGATGAGAAGCGCGGAGTGGCGGGCACCGTGTGACGCTTTGACTTCGGCACGCGCCTGCGTTTGAATCCGCCGACTCCACGATGAACCGCATGCCCTACCGTCGCCTGCCCGCGGCTTTGGCGTTCGCCGCTTGCCTGGTTTCGTCCACCGCCGTGCTCGTCGCGGCGGACAAGCCACGCGACACCACCGACGCCCGGCTTCGACAGATTCTCCGCGAAGACCCGCTCATCGACGGCCACAACGACATCCCGTGGCAATACCGGCTCCGCGCGAACGACCTCGGCGCCATCGATCTCGCGGGCGACACGCGAACGCTGAAGCGCCCGCTCTCCACCGACATTCCCCGCTTGCGGCGCGGCGGAGTCGGCGGCGTATTCTGGTCCGTTTACGTGCCGGTCACGCTCCGCGGCGAAGCGGCGGTGCGCGCCACATTCGAGCAGATTGATGTCGTCCACCGCCTCTGCGCGAAGCACCCCGACGCCTTGGAACTCGTCCGCAAAGCCGACGACATCGAGCGCATCCACCGCGCCGGCCGCATCGCCTCGCTCATCGGCATGGAAGGCGGCCACTCGATTGACAACTCGCTCGGCAACCTCCGCAAGATGCACGCGCTCGGCGCGCGTTACATGTCGCTCACGCACGCCGCCAACACCGACTGGGCAGACGCCGCGACCGATGAGCCCCGCGCCCGCGGCCTCACGGCGTTTGGCGAGGACGTCGTCCGCGAGATGAACCGCCTCGGCATGCTCGTGGATCTCTCGCACGTTTCCAAGCCCACCATGCTCGCCGCGATGACGGTGTCGAAGGCGCCCGTCATCTTCTCGCACTCAAGCGCGCGCGCCCTTTGCGACCATCCGCGCAACGTGGACGACGAGACGCTTCGCCTCCTCCGCGAAAACGGTGGCGTCATCATGATCAACTTCTTCCCCGGCTACCTTGTGCCCGCCCACGCCGCGTATGCCGAGAAACTCCGCGTCGAGCGGAAGCGCCTGCAGGGAATCCACGGCGACAACTTCTCCGCGCTCGACGACGGCCTTGCCGAGTGGCGTCAGGCCAACCCGCCACCGCCGAACGCCACGCTGGGCGACGTGGCCGACCATCTCGACCATGTGCTGAAAGTCGCGGGCGAAGACCACGTCGGACTCGGCTCGGACTTCGACGGCATCACGTATGCGCCCAAGGGACTCGAGGACGTCTCGTGCTACCCGGCGCTCTTCGCGGAGTTGCAGCGCCGCCGCTGGACACGCGACGAAATGAAGAAGCTCGCCGGCCGCAACATCCTCCGCGTGATGCACGTCGCCGAGCGCGTCGCGCAAGAACAGTCCGCGAAGTGATCCGAGCCTCAATCATGAACTGCTTCCTCGCCTTCACGCGTGCCATCGCCGCGATTTCAGGTGTCGCCTTCGCCGTTTCGCCCGCGCTTCACGCCGCGCCCGCGGGCAAGCCCAACATCATCTTCATCCTCGCTGACGACCTCGGCTACGGTGATCTCGGTTGCTACGGGCAGAAGCTCATCCAGACGCCGAACCTCGACCGCATGGCGCGCGAGGGGATGCGCTTCACCCAGTTCTACGCGGGCTCGACGGTGTGCGCGCCGTCACGCTCGGTGCTCATGACCGGCCAGCACACCGGCCACACGCGCGTCCGCGGCAACGCGGGCGCGGGCAACCCGCTCGCGCAATCGCTCCGCACGGGCGACATGACGGTCGCGCGCATGCTCAAGTCGCCGGGCTACTCCACCGCGCTCATCGGCAAGTGGGGACTCGGCGACGAGGGCGACGCGGCCGTCGGCATGCCCACGCGGCAGGGCTTCGACTACTTCTTCGGCTACCTCAACCAGCATCACGCGCACAACTACTGGCCCGCTTACCTCTTCCGCGCCGAGCAGCGCGTGCCGCTTCGCAATGAAGTTCCCGGCGGCGACCCGTCGAACCTTGCCGCCGCGCGCTTCGGCCGCGGCTGGGCCGGGAAGAAAGTGGACTACAGCCACGACCTGCTCGCCGAGGACGCGCTCAAGTGGGTGGAGACGCAAAAGGACCGCCCGTTCTTCCTCTACCTCGCGCTCACGACACCGCACGCGAACAACGAAGC
Organism: Verrucomicrobiota bacterium; assembly: GCA_016871675.1. Taxonomy (NCBI): domain Bacteria; kingdom Pseudomonadati; phylum Verrucomicrobiota; species Verrucomicrobiota bacterium. The sequence goes on along the minus strand of VHCN01000011.1, from coordinate 54,101 downwards.
CACGCGCGGCACCGGCAACGGGCAGGAAGTCCCCGACCTCGGCATCTACGCCGACAAGGACTGGACTCCGCAGAACAAGGGCCAGGCCGCGATGATCACGCGCATGGACCGCGACGTGGGCCGGCTGTTCGAGTCGCTGAAGCGCCTCGGCCTCGACGAGAAGACCCTCGTGCTGTTCAGCTCCGACAACGGGCACCATCGCGAAGGCGGCAACGACCCGGAGTTCTTCGATGCCAACGGCCCGCTCAACGGCATGAAGCGCAGCCTCACCGACGGCGGCATCCGCGTGCCCTTCCTCGCCCGCTGGCCGGGGCGCATCAAGCCCGGCTCCGTCTCGCCGCACGTGGGCTACTTCGGCGACTTCCTCGCGACAGCCGCGGAGTTGAGCGGCGCGCAGATTTCCCCGCCGCACGACAGCATCAGCTTCGTGCCCGCGCTGCTTGGGGACTTGGCGAAGCAGCCCAAGCACGCCGCGCTCTACTGGGAATTCCACGAAGGCGGCTTCAGCCAGGCGGTGCTGATGGACGGCCGCTGGAAAGCCATCCGCATGCGGCGACAGGATGCGCCGGTGCAGCTCTTCGACCTTGCGGGCGACATTGGCGAAACGACGAATCTCGCCGCTGACAACCCCGGGTTGGTCGCCCGCGCGAACGAGTTGTTCAAGTCCGCACGCACCGACTCACCCGACTGGCCCATCCGCGACGGCGCGGCGGGTGGCGCGAAACAGAAGGGAAAGCCGTGAACTCAAATCGGTTCGCCTCGAAATCCACCCGGCCGCCCGGTGGCTCCGGTCGCGCTGCGGCCGGACGCGTCGCGCCGCGACCCGCTCCACCACAGGCAGTTGGTCGCAGGCTCATCGTCGCCGCGATCCTTGCGGTGACAGCGGGTGATTCGAGTTCCGCCCGCGCCCAGATCACCAACACCAACTCCATCTCACGCCAGACCGTCATCGAGGCAGAGAAGCTGTTCGGCCTCGACTTCAACGACCGGAAGCGCGACCAGCTTCTGCCCGCGCTCCGGCAGCAGGCGCAGCGTTACGAAAACCTCCGCAAGTTCGGCATCACGAACGCCGTCCCGCCCGCGGTGAGCTTCAATCCGCTGCCCGCCGGCTTCAAGTTCGAGGCCCGGCGCGCGCCCTTCAAGCCGGGCACGCCGAAAGTCACGCTCCCCGCGAGCGACGAGGACATCGCGTTCCTTTCCGTCGGCGAACTCGGCGCGCTCATCAAATCGCGCCAGCTCACCTCCGAGCGGCTCACACGGCTCTACCTCGGCCGGCTCAAGAAATACGGCCCGCACCTCGACTGCGTCGTCACGCTCACCGAGGAACTCGCCCTCGCGCAGGCCCGCCGCGCCGACGCCGAGATCCGCCGCGGCAAGTATCGCGGCCCGCTGCACGGCATTCCCTACGGCGCGAAGGACCTTCTCGCCGTGCGCGGCTACAAGACGACGTGGGGCTCCGTCGCCTACCAGGATCAAGTCATCGAGGCCGACGCCGAAGTCATCAAGCGCCTCGAAGCCGCGGGCGCGGTGCTCGTGGCCAAACTCACGCTCGGCGAACTCGCGCTCGGCGACGTGTGGTTCGCCGGCACCAATCACATCACGAAGAACCCGTGGAACCTCACGCAGGGCTCGAGCGGTTCGAGCGCGGGTTCCGCGAGCGCGACGGCCGCGGGACTCGTCGCGTTCGGCATCGGTTCGGAAACGCTCGGCAGCATCGTGTCACCGTGCACGCGCTGCGGCGTCACGGGACTTCGCCCCACGTTCGGCCGCGTGCCGCGCACCGGCGCGATGGCGCTATCGTGGTCCATGGACAAGCTGGGCCCCATCTGCCGCACCGTCGAGGACTGCGCGCTCGTCTTCAACGCCATCCTCGGCCCCGACAGCGCGGATTTCTCGGTGATGGACGCGCCGTTCAACTACGACGCGAAGCTCAGGCTCTCCACGGTCCGCATCGGCTACTTGAAGACCGACTTCGACTCCGCCCGCCCCGGCGCAGGCAGGACGAACAACGAAGCCGCCCTCGACACGATGCGTGCTCTCGGCGTAAAGCTCATCCCCGTCGAACTGCCGGCGATGCCCGTCGGCGACCTCACGCTCATCTTGAACGTCGAGGCGGCTGCGGCGTTCGACGACCTCACGCGCAGCGGACGCGACGACCTGCTCGTGTTGCAGAATGCGTGGCCGCAGACGTTCCGGCGCGCGCGCTTCGTTCCGGCCGTCGAGTATCTGCAGGCCCACCGCGTGCGCCACCTGCTCGTGCAGGAGATGGCGAAGGTCTTCGACAAGGTGGACGTGTATGTAGCGCCAACGCACGACGGTTCAAACCTCCTCATCTCGAACCTCACGGGGCATCCGGCCGTGGTGGTGCCGAACGGCTTCACGTCCACAAACACCCCGACGGCCATCACGTTCATGGGCCAGCTTTTCGGCGAGGCCAGGCTGCTTGCCGTCGCGAAGGCGTATCAGGATGCGACCCGTCACCACAAGAAACGCCCGCCCGTGGACGCGCAGATCGCGAAGCTTGCAGCGGAGAGGTCCGGCGAATCGAAGTGAATGCCGCGTCTCCCCGGCCTTCACTCGCGCGCCTTCGAGTCGATCACGATGGTCACCGGGCCATCGTTCACGAGCGCGACGTGCATGTCGGCGCCAAACTCGCCGCGCTCGACCGCGCGGCCGAGGTGCGCCTCGAGCTCGCGCAGGAACTTCTCGTAGAGCGGCACCGCCACTTCCGGCCGCGCGGCGCGGATGTAGCTCGGTCGATTCCCCTTCTTCGTGCTGGCGAACAGCGTGAACTGGCTGAGGACGAGGATTCCGCCGCCGACTTCCTGCACGCCCAGGTTCATCAGTCCCGCGGCATCGTTGAAGATTCGCAGTCGCACGAGCTTGCCTGCGAGCCATTCAATGTCCTCCGCAGTGTCGGCGTCCCCGACGCCGACGAGCACGAGCAACCCGCGCGCGATGCGGCCCCTCACCTCGCCGCCGATGGTGACGGCGGCCTCCGAAACTCGCTGAACCACGGCGCGCATGTGGACGCGCGCGGAGGATGTCAAAGTGCCGCGCCGTCAACAAGCGAACAACCGGCGACGAGGCTTTGGGTTGACAGCCGGCGCGCGTGAGGGCGAGCATCGGCGCGTCACGCGCACGAAACACCACACGCACTCCACTTCCATGAGCAAGACATACAACGTCGGCATCATCGGCTACGGCTGGGTCGCCACGGCGCACATCCCGGCCATCAACGCCAGTTCGCAGGCGCAGGTCACCGCCGTGTATTCGTCGCGCCCGCAGGACGCCGCGGCGCTGACGGCGAAATACGGCTCGCCCATCGCCACCTTCACCAACCTCGAGGCGATGCTTGCCGACCCGAGTATCAACGCCGTCTCCGTCTGCTCCATGCCGAGCCTGCACGCGCCGCACGTCATCGCCGCCGCGCGCGCGGGCAAGCACATCATCATCGAAAAACCCCTCGCGATGTCGTGGACGGACGTGCAGGCCATGCAAGCCGCGGTGAAGAAAGCCGGCGTGAGGACGTGCGTGTGCTTTGAGTGCCGCTACTCGAGCCAGTTCACGGCGATCAAGGCGGTGCTCGACCGCGGCCTGCTTGGCAGGCTGCATTACGGCGAGGTGGACTACTACCACGGCATCGGCCCGTGGTATGGGCAGTTCCGGTGGAACACCTTCAAGAAGGACGGCGGCTCCTCGCTGCTCACGGCCGGCTGCCACGCGCTCGACGCGCTGTTGCTCTGCATGGGCGGCGAAGTCACCGAGGTGACCAGTTACGACACGCGTTCGCAGAGCAGAATCTTCAAGCCCTACGAATACACGACCACGAGCGTGACGATCCTCAAATTCAAGGGCGGCGCGGTGGGCAAGTGCGCGGCGGTGGTGGACTGCCTCCAGCCGTATTACTTCCACACGCACCTCGTCGGCAGCGAGGGCAGTTTGCTCGACGACAAGTTCCACTCGATGAAACTCGGCACCAACAAGGCCAAATGGAGCCAGCTCTCGATGAAGATGCTCGACTCCGGCGATGTGAGCGACCACCCGTATCAGTCGCAGTTCCAGGCGTTCTTCGACGCGCTCGACGCCGGCAAGGAAATGCCGCTCACGAGCCTCGCCGACGCCGCCGCGAGCCACCGGGTCATCTTCGCCGCGGACAAGTCGGCGGCGACGGGCAGGACGGTGAGATGGTAAGCATCGGCCACGAGCCGCGAGGCGCACGAACCCGGCTTGCGACACGCGAACGCGATTCAAGCGGTCAGCCGTGAGCGCCCTAATCTGCAGGCGGAGCATCGGCGTGGAAGGCGCCGCGGCGGGAACCGACACCCGCCCGACGAACAACTTGACCTCACGTCGCGCTCGCGGGTCTGTGATCGCCAAGGCGACCGGTTGATGCAGCCGCGCCGCACCCGCTCCAATTCTGCTGAATAGCCCCTCGCGGGCTCGCCTCTAAATTTCACCCGCCCCGCGCGCGCTCAAACCGATGAAACGACCGAGCCCACCGATGATACGACTCCCGCGCGCGCGGCGTCCGGGAGCGATTCTGTTGATGGCGGGACTGGTCGCGGCGGCCGTCGCGGCGCCTTCGCCGCCATTCGTCCCGCTGCACGAGCGGATCGACCGCATGATCGAGGGCACCTTCGTCGGGCCCGTCCTCGGCGTCGCCGCGGATGCAGATTTTGTGCGGCGCATCCACCTCGATCTCACCGGAAGGATTCCATCGGCCGAGGAGGCGCGCGCATTTCTCTCGGACACTTCGCCGGACAAGCGCCCCCGGCTCGTGGACCGGCTCGTCGGCTCGCGAGACTTCGCACGGCACATGGCCACGACATTCGACGTGATGTTCATGGAGCGTCGCCCCGAGAAGAGCGCGAAAGCCGCCGACTGGCAGCAGTGGCTCTTCGAGTCATTCGCGACAAACAAGCCCTACCACCAGCTCGCGCAAGAAATCCTTTCGGCGGACGGCACGGAGGCGAAGAATCGCGTCGCCTCGCGGTTTTTCCTCGACCGCGATGCGGAGTCGAACCTGCTCACCCGGGACACGGGCCGGATTTTCTTCGGCAAGGACCTGCAGTGCGCGCAGTGCCACGACCACCCGCGCGTGGATGATTTCCTCCAGCGCGATTACCACGGGCTCTACGCGTTCTTCAGCCGCGCCTATTTGTTCACCGAGGACCGGTCGAAGAAGGTGTTCCTCGCCGAGAAGGCCGACGGCGACGTGGCCTTCACATCGGTGTTCACGAAGGAGTCCGGCGCGACACGCCCGCGACCGCCCGGCGGACTGCAGATGGCCGAGCCGCGATTTCGGATGGGCGACGAGTGGGTCGTGCGGCCCGACGCGAAGGACAAGAATCTCCGGCCCGTCCCGAAGCACAGCCGCGTGGCGCTGCTCGCCGCTGCGACCACGGACGGCTCGAACCGCGACTTCAACCGCAACATCGCCAACCGGATTTGGGCCGCGATGATGGGCCGCGGCCTCGTCGACCCGGTGGACGAGATGCACTCGGACAATCCGCCGGCGTATCCCGCGCTGCTCGACCTGCTCGCGAACGAGATCGTGACGATGAAGTTCGACGTGCGATCGTTCGTGCGCGAACTCGCGCTGACGCGCGCGTATCAGCGCAGCATCGAGATCGCCACGGTGCCGGCCTTGCCCGCCCGCCCGACGGCTGGGCGAATCGCCGACCTCGAAGCGGAGCGGACGCGGCTCTCGGAGTGGCTCTTGAAGCACGACGAGGCGCACAAGGCAGCGCTGACAAACCTCGCCGCCGCGCGCAAGGAAGCCGCGCCACTTGTCGCGGACTTCGCCAAGACCAACGCCGCGCTGCTCGAAGTGAAGAAGGCGTGCGACCCGGCCATCAATGCGCATTACGAGGCACAGCGCATCCTCTTGTCGCGGCGCGACGCCTTGCAGTCCATCAACGAAGGTCTTGCCCGCGTGCAGGCTGCGCTGGCGAACTTGCCTGGAGACAAGGACCTCACCAACTCCATCGCCAGCCTCACCGCGCGCTCGGCCTCGCTCACGAAGGACGTGGAGGCCGCCGCGAAGGACGCCGACACCAAGGCCGCTGCGGCCAGGCCGATGTTCGACGGCCTGGCGGCCGCGGACAGTGCCGCAGACTCGATCCGCGAGCGGCACGACGCGGTGGAGAGACAGATACTCGCCCTCGAGGCCGGGCTTACGTCGATGCTGGCGCGGCGGCAGGCGGACCGGACGTTGTTGCGCCACGTCGAGCGACAGCTTGCGGACGCGAAGGCGCTCGTGGAAAGCGAGCCGCTTTTCGCCCTGGCCAGCGCTTCTCTCGCGGAACTCGAAGCGCTTCGCGGGCGGGAGCGGCGGGCGCGGGAAATCGTCGCCACTTACGATGCGCTCGTCGCAGCGCAGCGCGCGGACGACACCGCGGACAGGGAGCTGCGCGAGAGCCGGCGTCAGCTCGCCGAGGCGGTTTCGCCACCGAGAGGCTGCACGCCCGCCACGGCCGGGGAGCTTGCGAAGCTCCGCCGGGTGGTGGCGTCGCGCGAGGCAGCCGTCACGATCGCGACGATGCGGCTTGCGCAGGCCCGGCGGGGGTTTGAGCCGGTGGCCAGGCAGTTCGCCGACGCGAACCGCGATCTGCCCGCGATCGAGAAACAACGGGCGGCCGCCTCGGCCAAGGCCGAGGCCGACCGGCGCAAGCTTGGCGAACCGTTCGTGAAGCTGTCGCCGATGCTCGAAAATCGCTTCGCCTCGGGCGCGCTCGTGGCGCTCACGCCGGAGCAACTTTGCTGGAGCATGATGCAGGCGAGCGGCCAGGTGCGCGCGCAGGAGCTCGCCGCGGATGCCGAGTTCGAGAAGAAGGACCCGGCGACGGAATCGAACAAGGACAGCCCGGCGCGGCTCGCCGCCCGGGCGACCTTCCTCGAGCAGTTTGTGTGGGACCGGTTGCGTGGAAACGCGGGCCAGTTCGCAAGCCTGTTCGCCAACGGCGCCGGCCAGCCGCAGAACGCGTTCTACACAACCGCGGAACAGGCGCTGTTCTTCAACAACGGTGGGCTCGTCCGCAGTTGGCTCGCGCCGTCCGCGGGAAACCTCACTGACCGGCTCCTGAAGGCCGCCGATGCGCAGTCGCTATGCGACGAGCTTTACATGAGCGTGCTCACCCGGCCGCCGACTGCGGACGAGGTGAAGGAAGTTTCGCGTCGCCTCGGCGCGCGGGCCGGCGACAAGCCAGCGGTCGTGCAGGACCTTGCGTGGGCGCTGCTCACGAGCGTGGAGTTTCGATTCAAGCACTAGCGCGCTGCGTTGGGGGGGGGCGGGGCAGGCAAAAAAAGCCCGGACATTCCGTGATTCAGGGTTGCGTCGAGCGCGTCGGAATGGGATAAATTCAACAACGCACAACCCTTCCACGAGATATGAAATGTGATTACGCCTGCGGTTCAGCGGAGCACACCATTGCCCGGCGCCAGTTTCTCGGGTCGCTCGCCGCCGGGGCGGGCGCCGTGGCTGGCGGGCTCGGGGCGTTCGCCGCGCCCCCGGTGTCAGCCTCCCTCGCGAAGAACCAGAAGCGGATGGTCGTGTTCAACATGCACGGCGGGCTTTCGCAGCTCGAAAGTTGGGACCCTAAGCCCGGCACGGACACCGGCGGGCCGTTCCGCGCCATCCCGACAAGCGTGCCGGGAATCCACATCAGTGAACTGCTTCCATTCACGGCAAAGCAGATGCACCACCTCGCGCTCGTGCGCGGCATCAACACGAAGAACGACGACCATGGCAAGGGCACATACATGATGCTCACGGGCCGGCGTCAGGTGCCCGGGCAGGAGTTCCCCCAGATTGGCGCGGTGGTGGCGAAGTGCTTTGACGGGCCGCACCAGTCCCTGCCCGGCCACGTGCGCATCACGGCCGGCGGCGGCGGGCGCAGCGGCGACTCCGCGTATCTTGGTCCCAAATACGCCAGCATCGGGCTCGACGGCAGCCAGCCGCCCGCGAACACGACCAAGCCCGACAGCCTGTCCGTGGCGTCGCTCGCGGAGCAGAATGAATTTCGACGCGTTGCGAATGACCACTTCCTTTCGCGCCGGCGCACGGCGATGACCGATGCTTACACGCAGAGTTACGAGCAGGCGCTGGAGTTGATGAAGCAGCGGGACGTGTTTGACCTTTCCAAGGAACCCGAGAAGGACCATGAGCGTTACGGCAAGCACGACTTCGGCCGGCATTGTTTGATGGCGCGGCGGTTGTTGGAGAAGGGCATCACGTTCGCGCAGGTGTCGCACTCGAACTACGACACGCACAACGAGAATTTCAACTTCCACTTCGAGCAGATGGGCGAGTTCGACAAGCCCTTCGCCACGTTCGTGGCGGACCTCGCGGACCGCGGGATGCTCGACAGCACGCTGATCGTCGTGCTGAGCGAGTTCGGCCGCACGCCGCGCATCAACCAGTATTACGGCCGCGACCACTGGGGCCGCGCATGGAGCGTGTGCGTGGGCGGCGCGGGGATCGTGCGCGGCGCATCCGTGGGCGCGACGAACAAGAACGGCACGGAAGTCTCCGAGCGTGAGGTGGACTGCGGGCATCTCTTCCACACTTACCTGCGCGCGCTTGGATTGAGTTCGAAGGGCAATTTCGACATCGCCGGCCGGCAGGTTCCGATGGCCGACCCGGCGGTCGGGCCGATCAAAGAGCTGCTGGTCTGACCGACGTGCGTTTCCCTTGGCGCCGGGGCGCGCGCGCCCTCGACACCCCGGTGCCTGCCTGCTAGTTTCCGCCCGTGGCCCAGTCGTCGGAAACAGTGGTTTCGCCTTCCGTCGTCCGTGAACTGGCTTCCATTGTCGGGCCGGCGAACATCGTCACAGCCCACGACGAGCTCGTCGTCTACGAGTGCGACGCCTACACGCTCGAGAAAAGCCTGCCCACCGTCGTCGTGCTGCCGCACACGACGGATGAAGTCGCGACGGTGCTCAAGCTTTGCGCCAGCCACAACCTCCCGGTCATCCCACGCGGCGCAGGCACGAGCTTGAGCGGCACCGTGCTCGCCGTCACCGGCGGCGTGATGATCGCGCTCACGCGGATGAACCGCATCCTCGACCTCGACGTCCGCAACCGCCGCGCACTTGTCGAGGCGGGCGTCATCAACGCGCGAGTCACGCAAGCCGTCCAGTCACGCGGGCTTTTCTACGCGCCGGACCCCTCGTCGCAATCTGCATGCACCATCGGCGGCAACGTGGCCACGAACTCGGGAGGGCCGCACACGTTGAAATACGGCGTGACCACCAACCACGTGCTTGGCTTCGAGTTGGTGCTGCCCGACGGCGAAGTGGTGTGGCTCGGCGCGCGCCCCGGCGGCGGCGAGGATGTGGAGGGCTACGACCTGCGCGGCGCGGTGATCGGCTGCGAGGGGATGTTCGGGATTGTCACGCGCGTGCTGCTCCGGCTCGTCCGCGCGCCGCAGGAATTCAAGACCATGCTCGGCGTGTTCGAGAGCGTGGATGACGCGAGCCAGACGGTGAGCGACATCATCGGCGCGGGCATCGTGCCGGGCGCGATGGAGATGATGGACCAGATGATCACGCAGGCGGTCGAGGCTGCGTATCATTTCGGGTTCCCGCTGGACGCCGGCGCGGTGTTGATCGTCGAGTTGGACGGATTATCCGCGGGACTCGGTCGCCAGGCGGAGCGGGTCATGGACCTGTGCCGCCGGAACGCCGCGCGCGAAGTGCGGCTGGCGAAAACCGCGGAGGAGCGCGCAGAACTGTGGAAGTGCCGCAAGCGCGCGTTTGGCGCCATCGGGCGGTTGAGCCCGAGCTTCCTCACGCAAGACGGCGTGGTGCCGCGATCGAAACTGCCCGAAATGATGCAGTTCATCGGCGAAACGAGCCGGCGGTGCGGACTGCGCATTCCAAACGTCTTCCACGCGGGCGACGGGAACATCCATCCGCTGGTGCTTTTTGACGAGCGGGACCCGGAGCAAGTGCGGCGCGCGGTGAAGGCCGGCGAGGAAATCCTCGAGAGATGCATCGAGTTGGGTGGCAGCGTGAGCGGCGAACACGGCATCGGCGTGGAAAAGATGGACATGATGGCGCGGCAGTTCACGGCGGATGACCTCGACGCAATGCGGGCGCTCCGGCGCGTATTCGACCCGGAGGGCCGGTGCAATCCGCACAAGATGTTTCCCGGCTCCAAGCGCTGCGCGGACTTCGCGCCCCGCAAGCAGATTGCGGCATGAGCAACCCGCGCCCCAACGGCGGCAAGGCACTTGCGCCCCGCGCGAAGCGAAAGCTGCGCGCCCGCGTGGCGGGCCGTGCGGCCGGGGTTCGAGTCGCGCGCGGGCCGGGTGAAGCCCCGCCGGATCTCCGGGGCATGCGCGATGGCGACGGGCCTTACGCGGACCGCGCCGCGCACCCGTTGCCCGGATTGATCCTGCTCGACTTGAAACTCCCGAAGCGCTCGGGCCACGAAGTCCTCGCGTGGCTCGGGCAGCAAAGCGGGTTGAGTCCCATCCCGGCCGTCGTTCCCAGCCCGTCGCAGCAAGCCGCCGACATCGACGCCGCGTTTCGACGCGGCGCAAACTCCTACCTCGTAAAACCCGTGCTGTTCGACGACCGTGTGTCAACCGGAGCGCAGTTCATCCCATGAGCATCGCAACCAAGACCGGCGACAAAGGCACCACGGGCCTGATGTATAACCGCCGCGTGCCGAAGAACCACCCGCGCGTCGAGGCGTATGGTTGCGTGGACGAACTCAACGCGGCGCTCGGGGTCGCGCGCGCGACGACGAAGGCTTCTGCCATCCAGTCGGACTTGCTTCGCATCCAGAAGGACCTCGTCACCATCATGGGAGAACTGGCGACAACCATCGAGGACCTCGGCCGATACGAGAAAGACGGGCACCCGCTCGTGACGCCGGAACTCACGGCCAAGCTCGACGGGGTCGTCCGGCAGATTGAAGAACAGGACATCACTTACCGCGGCTGGGCGACCCCGGGCGCGACGCAGGATGCTGCGGCCGTCGACATGGCGCGGACCATTTGCCGGCGGGCGGAGCGGCGCGTCTGTGCCTTGCAGGAGGCGGGCGAGTTGCGAAATCCGGAGATCATCGTCTATCTCAATCGCCTTGCTGACGTGTTGTGGTTGATGGCCCGCCGGATCGAGACCGTCGCCGAGGAGCCGGAGCCCGGGGAGAAAGGTCCTGCCGGACAGGTCGCGTGAGAAATCTACCGTGGCTTGGGTTCCCTTCCGACGGGCAGCCGCCGCAATCATGCGTGCGCGGCCAAGACGAGGAAGAACTCATCCCCGGTCCGGCGCACCGATTGGATCTCAAACTTCGCCGCGTCACGGAGCTTTCCACCCAGCCCATCTGAAATCGTCGGCGCCTCGCGCCCTCCGATAATCTTCGGACAAAGCGTGACGTGGATTTCGTCCACGATCCCGGCGCGGAACAGCGCACTGTTGAGTTCGCCGCCGCCTTCGCAGAGCAGGCGGTGGACTTTCCATTCCGTGCGCAGCCAGCGAAGCGTCGGGTCCCATTCGATGGCGCGGCAACCGCACACGCGCACCACATCCGCGACCTCGCGCAACCGTGCAAGCCGCGTAGCCGGGCAGCGTGAAGTCGTGAGCACGACGACGGGTGACCTGCGGTCCGCGAACAAGTGCGCCCGTGGATCGAGCGTGCCGGATGGCGAAACGACGATGCGGAGGTTGAACTCGCGAAGCCCGCGCCGGATTCGCGCCCTGCGAAATGCCCCGCCACCGGGGCCGAGCGTGATCCGGTTCAAGTCCGCCGTCCGCGCGCCGCACATCACCGCGTCGGCCGTTGCGCGCAACTCGAGGAGGTGGCGCTGATCTCCCGCGCTGCTGAAGGACGAAACCGCGCGGTTGGCGGTGGCGATCTTGCCGTCCGCGGCCATCGACATATTGACCAGCACAAACGGCCGGCGTGGACTGGACTGATTGGAGTCCGGTTTCACAAGATCAACATCGCGTCGCCGTAGCTGAAAAACCGGTATCGCCCGCGAATGGCCGACGCATACGCGGACATCACGAGTTCTCGCCCGGTGTGGCCGCCGGGCGCGGCAAACGCGCACGCAAGCACGAGAAGTGACGAGCGAGGGAGGTGGAAATTTGTGAGCAGCGCGTCCACAACACGGAAGTGAAATGGCGGCCGGACAAAGAGGCGCGTGCGGCCGGACTGCTCGCGCCACGGGCCATCGAGGCTCGCGGCGATGGTCTCCAAGACGCGCAGGCTCGTTGTCCCGCAAGCGATGATCCGGCTCCCGCGGCTCTTCGCGGTGTTGAGCTCGGCTGCCGTTTCTGCGCCGAGGTGAAATCGCTCCTCGTGCATCACGTGGTCGTCGAGGTCTTCCGCCTTCACGGGTGCGAATGTTCCAAGCCCCACATGCAAGGTGACAAAACGGACTCGCGCGCCTCGCATGCGCGCAGCGTCGAGCAACTCGGGCGTGAAATGCAAACCTGCGGTCGGCGCCGCTGCGGATCCCGGCGGGCCGGCGAAGACTGTCTGATAGCGGACACGATCCTCGTTGTCGTCGCGCGGGTCGCCACGCGGAATGTATGGAGGCAACGGGACTTCACCGAGTTCATCCAACTCTCCGACGATGTTTGGTGTGGCGCGAAACTCGATACGGCAATGGCCCTCGTTGTTCCTTTCGCGCAAAACCGCGGTGACGGGCGACGGAGTTCCGCAACGCTTGCAGATTTGCAATTCGGCTCCGACGCGCACTCTCTTGGCGGGTTTCATCATCACCCACCAGTCGTTCACGGAGCTTTCCTCGAGCAGCAGAAGTTCCACGTGACCGCCGGTTGTCGGTTTGATTGCGCGCAACCTTGCCGGAATCACGCGCGAATTGTTTAAGACGAGAACGTCGCCCTCGCGCACGTAATCCAGCAAGTCCACAAAGCGCCGGTGTGCGATCGAGCCATGCTGCCGATCCAACACAATGAGTCGCGAAGCATCGCGACGTGGCGCGGGCGTGTGCGCGATCAACTCGGGGGGCAAATCGTAATCGAACTCCTGCGTGCGCACGGGCTTTCAATAGTAGTTCCGCGTCGCGAAGGCAAACCGCGATGACACTTGCTTTGTCCCCGCGCGGACTCAGTTCTTTGCGAGAGTGACTGACGAATTGCAAAAGTCGGGCGCCGACTGCCCTGAAATGGAGCGGTTCGGAGGCCGCGAAAGCACGCCCAAATTTTTTTTGATTCCCCTATTGACGCCCAAGTGCCCCTAAGGTAGAAAAAGGGTCGTTCCGGGGCAAATAGGCGAACCGTTTTTCTTGGATATGTCTGAAGTCAACGCCATCGCAGAGATGAGCTTCCACGGTGAATTCGACCATGGGGTCGACTTGCAGCGGCGGTTGCAGATTCCGGCCGACTGGAGGCCGACCGGCCCGAATGCCAAATTCATCCTCCTACCGTGGGAATATCCAGCGGGCTTTTGCATTCGAGTGCTCACGCCCGCCAAGCTAGATCACTTGCTTAAGGAGATTAACGCCCTGCCGAATGACAATCCAAGGAAGGCCCAACTCAAGCGCTACATCGGCGCGAACTCGAGCCGCGTAACACTCGACAAGAACGGGAGGATTTGCCTACCAACCGGACTATCGGAGAAGGCTGGAATCGTAAACTCGGCGAAGCTGGTGAGCTTGCTCGACCGATTCGAGATTTGGAACCCGGAGCGATACCTCCCAGTGGCATCAGATGATCAGAGTGTTGCGCCGGATGCGAACCGATATCTGGGCTGATTATGGGCCTGATGAAACTCCTGTAGGCGGGGAAGGGATTGGTCGGCATTCGCGATGGACGGACAAAGTATAAGGTTACCAAGGCCAACTTGGTTCCAAACTTTAACGAGACAGCTCGTTCGATTGGGCCTGTTAGTTCATTGAAAGTCGGTTCAAGTAAGAAAGTCGGGAACCCCGCCAATCCGTTCCAAAGGAAGGTGCGGGATGGCGCGCAGGGCAGAGCCAACAATTGCTCCCCGATCCGAAAGGCGACGGGGAACTGGGGAAAGCGACGCTGCCACTGTCGGAAATGACTGAGGCAGAGACAGTTGCTTGGAATGGCCAACCGGCCGTGGCGGATGCACCCGCCGCGGCCGGAGCCAGTCCAGAAGTAGGTTCGACTGGAAGGACAGAATCAAAAGCTATTATGCACCAAGCAGATACAATCGGATCGAAGCGAACACTCAAACGAAGTGGCACGATTCGTTCAATCCCCGTCACCGCCCGGCTCGCGGAACCACTCCTAACTGCCGGGGAGCGCAAGCGAAAGCCGAAACCGCCATTTGTGGCAAAGCTCGCTCAACTTGCGGCACTCGCCAAAATCGGAAAGCGCCAGAAACCTGACCAAACCTTCGAACCATGGCTCAACAAGTTGAAGGTAGTTCGGAATGACCTTCGGGACTCGGACCTGGAAGTCCTTCCCGTGAAAACCACTGCCGGTTCTCGCTGCAAGCCAGTCGGCCCCGGTGTGGACGCATCCAGCAGGTCAGTGGCCCGATTCGTTCAGAGCCGGAAGTTGTCACGGATGGTATCGGCGTGTTTTGCCTGGTTCTAACTTTGGCCATGAGAAGTGACGGAACTCACTCACAAGCCAGTGCTGTTGCCGCAAGTGCTCGAGGCCCTGCGGCCGCGGGCGGGCAGCCGCCTCGTCGACGGAACGATCGGTTTGGGTGGACACGCGTCGGCGCTGTTGATGGCCAGCGCGCCGGATGGGCTGCTTCTTGGATGCGATCTCGATGGCGCCGCGCTTGAGATCGCGTCGCGCCGACTCGAACCATTTACCGGGAGGTTCGAGCTGCAAAGGATGAATTTCGCCGGGCTGGCCCAGTGGATCCAGCCGGGGTCGTGCGGCGGGATGCTGCTGGATCTCGGGGTCAGCTCGGCCCAACTGGATTCGCCAGCCCGCGGGTTCAGTTTTCAGAACGACGGGCCCTTGGACATGAGAATGGACTGCAATTCGCCGATGACGGCCGCGACGCTCTGCAATACTGCGAGCGCCGCGGAACTCGCGCGCATGTTCGCGGACTTCTCGGACGAACCGCACGCCCGTCGCATCGCCCGAGCCATCGAGAGCGAACGTCAATCCCATACCTTTGAGACCACCGGGCAACTCGCGAGACTAGTCGAGCGCATCAACCCCCGCTGCGGCAGCAGGTCGCATCCCGCGACCAGGGTGTTTCAGGCGCTGCGCATGGCCGTGAATGACGAACTGGCCTCGCTGCGGTCGGGCCTCGCGGCTGCGCTCGAGATTCTCGCCCCCGGCGGCCGTCTGGCCGTGATCACGTTCCATTCCATCGAAGACAGGATCACCAAGAACTTTGGCCGCGACGCGGCCCGCGACTATTCCGTGCCGGGTGCGGAGGACATTCCCGAATTGCGCCAGGCGCGCCAGCCCCTGCTCCGGGTGCTCACACGCAAGCCGGTGGTGCCAGATGCCGCCGAGATCGCCGCCAACCCGCGCGCTCGGAGCGCCCAACTTCGAGTGTTCGAGAAGCTCTAGCCGCCAACATACCTTTGCCATGTCCAGAAACCGAAAGAACCCCTCCAGCGGATTCTCGCTCAGCGCCGCGGCGGCGATCGTCACGCTCATCATCGTCTTCGGCGCTGCATCGGTCGGTTACGTTTGGCAGAAGTCCCAAATCCTCGACCTCGGAAAGCAGATCAAGAACAACGAAATCCGTCTCGCCGAAATCCGTCGCCAGAACAAGATTCGCCGCGACCAACTCGACTACTTGCGGTCACCCGCCGTGCTCGATCAGCGCGTCAAGGAACTCAACCTCGGGCTCGTTCCTCCTCTGCCCGGGCAGATCATCACGCTCATCGAGTCGTTGCCTGCCGCTGCGACATCGCAGTCTTCAAAACACCTCGTCGCCGCGGCTCAGCGCCGATGATGACACACGAAATCCATGAACCCGCAATTGCCTGAAGACGATGGCGCGCCGCAGGACGCCAAGCCGTTCGCCCATGTGCCCGGTGGATTCGCATGGGGTTGGAGTTTTCACGTATTGTCCGGTCCGTCGCGCGCGCACGAGCCGTCTTCGTGCCCCGTCGACTGCCGGTCACTCGCGACAGGCTTCGCGCCCGACGACATTCTTGCCTTTGCCGCATGAAGCACCTCATGTCCTCGTCCGGTCGGCTGATTTTCCTGGCCTCGCTGCTGGTGCTGGGATTCTGCGGACTCGGCTTCCGGTTGGTTGAGCTTCAAGTGCTCCGGCACGGCGAATTGCGTGAACTCGCCGAGGTCAACACACGTCGCACACACTCCATCGAACCGCGCCGCGGCGACATCCGCGACATCAAGGGCAACCTGCTCGCCACGAGTCACGTTGTGAAGCACGTCGTCGCCAATCCCTCGCTCATTGGCGACCGCGCCGCCGACGTCGCGCGCGTCCTCGCCCCGCACTTGCGAATCCCGGAGGCTGAACTCGTCCGCAAGCTCACGCCCGTCTCGCAGCTTGATGACTCCGGCGTCGTCGTCACCAATCGCTGGGTCTCGCTCAAGAAAAAAGTCCCGCTCGAGTCGTGGAAGAGTCTGACTGCGGCGATGGCCACGCTCGACTTTGGCTACGATGAGAAGGCCGAGCGCAAGCTTCCCAAAGCCCAGCGGCAGGCGTTCGTCGCGATCCGACACAGGGCGATTTACGCCGAACAACCCGACCTCCAGCTGCGCGAGTATCCGAACCGTACCCTTGCCTCGCATATCCTCGGCTACACCGGCACAGCCGAGCGCAAGTTCAACAACCGCACTTACACCGACTATGTGGGGATGGACGGCATCGAACTCGCGCTCGACTCCAGGCTGAACGGTGTTCGCGGCTGGGTGCAGACCGCGGAGACACGCCGAGGGCAGGAAGTCGTGACGATGCGCCAGCAGGACGTCGAGCCGCGCAACGGATACAACGTGGTGCTCACCGTCGACTCCGGCCTCCAGCACATCCTCGAGTCCGAACTCGCCGCCGGCGTCAAGCGGCACGATCCCGTGGCCGCGCACGCCATCATGGTCCGCCCGCGCACGGGCGAAATCCTTGCGATGGCAACGATGCCCGACTACGACCCGAACCGCCCGGGCGACGGGCCAGCCGAGAATCGCCGCAACCGGCTCATCACAGACATCATGGAACCCGGCAGCACGTTCAAGGCGGTCACAATCGCCGCGGCGCTCGACGCGCAGCGCGTCACGCTCTCGGAGACCATCGATTGCGCGAACAACAAGTTCTTCTACGCCGGCAAGTGGCTTCACGAGCACGAGTCGCGCGGCTACGGCGTGATTTCCGTCGAGCAGATCATCGCCAAGTCCTCGAACATCGGCGCGGCGAAGATCGGCATCAAACTCGGACAGGAGAGCCTGCACGCCTCCATTCGCGGCTTTGGCTTTGGCAGCCAGAGCGGCATTCCACTCCGGGGCGAACAATGGGGCATCGTGCACCCGATCAAGGACTGGACACCGCTCTCCATCTCGCGCGTGCCGATGGGCCACGAGGTGGCTGTAACGCCGCTGCAGATGTGCATGGCGTTTGCCACGATCGCGAATGGCGGCAAGCTCATGCGCCCGATGCTCGTGGATCGCTTCGAGGGTGACCGCGGCCAGGTCGTCATGAAGATCCAGCCGCAGATCATTCGTCAGGCCATCTCTCCCGAGACGGCCAAGCTCATGACCCAGGCCCTCAAGGTCGTGGTCTCCACCAACGGCACCGCGCTCAAGGCCCGGCTCGATTACTACATTGTCGCGGGAAAGACCGGCACGGCGCAGAAGGCCGGGCGCAACGGCTACATGCCCGGCAAATACTTCAGCAGCTTCATCGGCTACTTCCCCGCCGACAACCCGGAGCTCTGCATCGCGGTGATCTTCGATGAACCGCACACCGGCGGTTACTACGGCGGGATCGTCGCGGCACCGGTCTTCAAGGGCATCGCCGAGCGCGCCGCCAATTACCTGAACATCCGGCCCGACCACGCGCCCGCGCAACCGATGGTGGTCTCGGGCCGGACACCTGCGCGCCCTGCCCGCGCCAACTAGCCATGCAAGTCCGGGAACTCGCCGCCCAACTCGCCCCGACGAAAGTCGAGGGCCCGCTGGATTTGGAAATCTCCGGCATCACCTACGACTCGCGTCGCGTCACCCCGGGCATGGTGTTCGTCGCCATGAAGGGTGCAAACGTGGACGGCCACGACTTCATCGCCCCGGCGGTGGCTCGCGGCGCGGCGGCGGTTGTCTGCGAGCGCAACGGTTTCGCGACCACGCGCACGGCTAAAATCATCGTCAGTGATTCCCGTGCCGCCCTCGCTTGCGCGTCGCTTGCGTATTTTGGTCGCCCGAGCTGCAGGCTCAAGGTCGCGGGCGTCACCGGCACCAACGGCAAGACCACCGTCACCTTCATGCTCAAGCAAATGCTCGAGGCATCGGGTGTGCGCACCGGTCTGCTCGGCACGGTCGGTTACGAAATCGGCGGGCGCATCCTGCCTGCGCCGCGCACCACGCCTGAATCGCTCGAGTTGCAGGACATGATGGCTCAGATGCTCCGCGCCGGATGCGGCGCGTGCGTCATGGAAGTCAGCTCGCATGCGCTCGACCAGCAACGCGTGGCCGGCGCCGAGTTCGACGTGGGCATCTTCACCAACCTCACGCGGGACCACCTCGATTACCACCGGACGATGGAGGACTACTTCGCCGCCAAGCTGCGGCTCTTCACCGGATGGCCGCACGGCGCCAAGCGCGGCGTGTGCGTGACGAACGTGGATGATCCGTTCGGCGCGCGAATCGCACGGGAGACCAACGCCCCGGCGACGCTGGGATTTGGCCTGTCGAACCGTGCAGACATTCGTGCGGCAAACATCCGGCTCGGCCGCGCAGACACGGCGTTCGAACTGCACGCGAACGGCGCCGCGCACCCTGTCCGCATGCCACTCATCGGCCGGCACAATGTTTACAACGCGCTCGCCGCGGTCGGCGGAGCGCTCGCGCTCGACGTCCCGACGGCCGCCGTGCTCAAGGCGCTCCGCTCGATGCGCGCCGCGCCCGGCCGGCTGGAGCCCGTCGAGTGCGCGCAGCCGTTCGCCGTGTTTGTGGATTACGCCCACACGGACGACGCGCTGCGCAACGTGCTCACGGCGTTGCGCGACGTCACCACGGGCCGTCTATTGCTCGCGTTCGGCTGCGGGGGCAACCGCGACACGGGCAAACGCGCCAGGATGGGCAAAGTCGCCGCGCAGCTCAGCGACGCCTGCATCATCACAAGCGACAATCCGCGCAACGAGCCGCCCGCCGCCATCGCCGTCGCCATTCAGGAGGGCTGGCACGCCGCGCGCGCGGATGGTTACCACGTCGAACTCGACCGGCGCCGCGCCATCGACCAGGTGCTCGCGATGGCCCGACCCGGCGACACAGTCCTCATCGCCGGCAAAGGCCACGAGACCTATCAGGAGATCCAGGGGACGGTCGCCCCGTTCGACGACAGGCTGCACGCGCGCGAAGCCCTCGAAACCCTCGGCGCGAAAGGAACCCGATGACGGAACCCCGCTCCCATCTCTTCGGTGTCGTCGCCGGTCTTGCCCTCGCCGCGGGGCTCGTCCTCTCGGCGATGATCGCGACGCGCGCCTGGATCAAGATTCACGAGACGCACTCGATCGCGGTTACGGGTTCCGCCCGCAAAAACATCCGCGCCGACCTCATCGTGTGGAAAGCCTCGTTCCTCTCCGAGGCCAAGTCCCTGATCGAGGCGCAGACCGCGTTGAAGGCCGACTCCGCGAAGGTGCTTGCGTTTCTGCAATCGCGAGGCGTCACCGACGCGGTCTTCCAGCCCATCAAGATCGAGGAAGTCCGCGGCCGCGAGTTTCGCGACACCAAGGGTAATTTCGACGAGCGCACCTTCAGCTACCGGTTGACGCAGCCCGTCGAAATCCGTTCCACCGATTTGGACCGGGTGATGCAGATGGACCGAGAGTCCGCGTCACTCGTCGGCCAGGGGGTGCTCTTCACCGCCGCCACGCCGCAATTCATCTACACGAAGGCCGGCGAGACGAAGATCGAAATGCTCGGGGAGGCGACGAAAGACGCCCGCGCCCGCGCCGCGCTCATCGCGCAACAGGGCGGCAGCCGAATCGGCGGCTTGCAATCCGCCAGGATGGGCGTGTTTCAGATCACACCGTTGCATTCCTCGCAGACCAGTTGGGAAGGGATGAACGACACAACCTCGCTCGAAAAAACCGTCACTGCGGTTGTCACAGCGACTTTCTCGCTCAAGTAAATGGACCCACGCACGTTGAACTACATCGCGGACGCCTGCGGGGGAGAACTGCTGCGAGGCATCGGAAGCGGGCTTGCCCGGCACATCTGCACCGATTCCCGCCGTGTGCGGCCGGGCGACATCTTTCTCGCGATCGCAGGTCCTGCGATGGACGGCCACACGTTTCTTGCCGAGGCCGCGGCGAAGGGCGCTTCCGCGGTCATCATCGCAAAGTCGAGGGATTCCGCCGCGGCAGGAAGCGCCGCCGTGATCGCCGTCGAAGACACACGCCACGCTTACGGCCGGCTTGCGGCACGCTACCGTCAGGATTTCGCGCTGCCTGTCGTCGCGGTCGGCGGCTCCAACGGAAAGACCACCACCAAGGAACTCATCGCCGCGGTGCTGCGCGAGAAGTTCAAGACGCTCGCGAGCCTCGCGAGTTTCAACAACGACATCGGCGTGCCGGCGACGCTGCTGCAGCTCGAATCGTCCCACACCGCGGCCGTGTTTGAAGTCGGCACGAACCATCCCGGCGAACTCGCGCCCCTGGTGGCGATGATCCGGCCGCGCCTCGGCGTGGTCACAAGCCTCGGCCGGGAGCACCTGGAATTCTTCGGCGACCTCGACGGTGTCGCGCGCGAGGAGGGCGCGCTCGCTGAGTTGCTGCCCCCGGACGGCACGCTGTTCGTGCACGGCGACAACCCCGGCATGGACGCGATCACGGCCCGCGCCAAGTGCCGCGTCGTGCGCGCCGGATTCGATGCGCGCAACGACTGGCGCGCGGAGAATGTGCGGCTTGAGGAAGGCGGGACAGTCTTCGCGGTGAAGTCGGCACAAGCTGGATTCAACGGCGACTGGCGGTTCGGGCTGCACGGGCGGCATCAGGTCATCAACGCCCTTTTCGCCATTGCCATCGGCGCGGAGTTGGGCGTGACCGCGGCGCAGGCGCGGCATGCGCTCGAGCATTGCGCGCCGCTGAACATGCGGCTCGAGACTTGGAAAGCCGGCGACATCACGGTGCTCGACGATTCCTACAATGCGAACGCGGACTCGATGCTCGCGGCGTTGCGGACGCTGCGCGAAATGCCGTGCGCGGGGCGCCGCGTGGCCGTGCTCGGGGACATGGCCGAGTTGGGCGCGCACAGCGCCGCGGCCCACGCCGAGGTCGGACGTGGAGCCGCTGAACTCGGGGTTCGCGTGCTGTTCACCACCGGCAAGTGGGCCGCCGTGATGGCCGAAGCCGCGAAGTCCGCCGGGCTGAAAAACGTGTTCGTGTTTGAAAATGTTCCTGACGCCGCGCAAGCCGTCCGTGCCGAGGTGAAGCCGGGCGACCGCGTGTTGCTGAAGGCGTCGCGCGCGACCCGCCTCGAGCGCGTGTCCGCGGTGCTGAAGGCGGACCGGGACTGAACCCCGAGCGATGACGAATGTTCTACTACTTGAGCCAATGGTTGCTGGACGCCGTGAACGGCACGGTGTGGGCCGACTGGCTGTCGCCGTTGCGCGTGTTCCGCTACATCACGGTGCGGAGCGCGGGCGCGGCGATCACGGCGCTGGCGTTGAGCTGGTGGCTTGGCCCGAAGGTCATCGCGTGGCTGAAGGAGCAGAAGTTCGGGCAGAATTACGCGGACCGCGCGCAGGAGTTGGGCAACCTCAGGACGCGCACGACGGACAAGGTCGGCGTGCCGACGATGGGCGGCGTGTTGATCGTGGTGGTCGTGGACTTGACGGCGCTGCTGTGGGCGCAATGGAACGCGCTGATCGTGCTCACGCTGGTCTCGATGCTCGTGCTCGGGGCGCTGGGCTTCTGGGACGACTACTTGAAGATCACGAAGAGCAACGCCGCCGGCGCGGCCGAGGGCGTGAAGCTCGTGGTGCAGTTCTCCCTCGCGCTGTTCATCGCGCTCTATCTTTTCCGCATGCCCGAGACACGCGACCTCGTGGCAAAGGTGATGGTGCCATTCCTGAAGAACGAATTGATGACCAACGCGATCGCGGGCGTGCTCATCACGGTCTTTGCGATCGTGGGCAGCTCGAACGCGGTGAACCTGACGGACGGTCTCGACGGACTGGCGATCGGCTGCACGGTCATCGTGACGATGGTGTTCGTCGTGTTCACCTACATCGCGGGCAACGCGGTCATCTCCAAGTATCTCGCGGTGCCGTATGTCGCGGGCGCGGGCGAGTTGACGGTGTTCTGCTCGGCGCTGGTCGGCGCGGGGCTGGGATTCCTGTGGTTCAACTGCCACCCGGCGCAAGTGTTCATGGGCGACACGGGTTCGCTGGCGATTGGCGGCGTGCTCGGGATCATCGCGGTGCTCATCCATCAGCCGTTCGTGCTGGTGATTGCCGGCGGCGTGTTTGTGATCGAGGCGGCCTCCGTGCTGGTGCAGCGGAGCTGGTTCAGATACACGCGCCGCAAGTTCGGCGAGGGCCGCCGGATCTTTCGAATGGCGCCGCTCCACCACCACTTTCAAATGCTCCAATGGCATGAATCACAAATCGTCACCCGTTTTTACATTGTGGGTTTGCTCTTCGCGGTGGTCGCGCTGAGCACGCTCAAGTTGCGCTAGTGAAACTGAAATCCAGCATGGGCACGAAAGGGCACGAACTCCACTGGGCCGGCGTCCCGAGGTATCGGGACGCCGCCCGCTTCATTCAGGGAGCGTCTGAACTGTGTTCGCCAGAACACGCCTGCTACATTGCCCGCCTATTCGTGTCCCTTCGTGCCCGTGCTGTGAAGCCGCCCCGCGGCCGCTGACATGCCCTCCCACGCCAACCAATCCGTGCTCGTCCTCGGCCTCGGGTCGAGTGGACGGGCCGCGTGCCTCATGCTCAAGGCGCACGGCGCGCGGGTCACTGCCGTGGACAGCGCGGACACGCCGGCGTTGCGCGAGACGGCCGCGCAACTCGCCGCCGGGGGCGTTCGCGTGGAGTTGGGCGCGACGATTCCGCCGGTGGGGCATTTCGACCTCGCCGTCTTGAGTCCCGGCGTGCCGTCGACGCTCCGTCTGGTGAAGGACCTTGCCGCGCGCGAGGTGCCGCTCATCAGCGAGCTCGAGCTCGGCTACCAGCACACCGTCTGCCTGAACATCGCCATCACCGGCACCAACGGCAAGACCACCACCACCGAGCTTGTCGAGCGCGCCCTCACACACTCCCACAAACACACGCTTGCCGCCGGCAACATCGGCACGCCCGTGTGCGACATCGTCGGGCGCACGCGGGAGCTGGACTACCTCACGGTCGAGGTCAGTTCGTTCCAGCTCGAGGGCATCCAGCACTTCCGGCCGTCGGTCGCCGTGCTGCTCAACATCACACCGGACCACCTCGACCGCTACGCGAGCATGGCCGATTACGTGCGGACCAAGGCGCGGCTTTTCGAAAACCAGCAGCCGTTCGACTGGGCCATCGTCCAGAGCGAGGCGCTTGCGCAACTGCGGTCGCTCGGGTGCAAGGTGCCGTCCAAGACGCTCACGTTCAGCGCGAACAACCGCCGCGCCGACATCTGGATGGACCGCAGCCTCCTCATCAGCCGCATCGAAGGTTGGGAGGGGCCGTTGCTCGACATGGAGCGCACAAAACTCCGCGGCCAGCACAACGCCGAGAATCTGATGGCCGCGCTTGCGGTGGGCCGGGTCCTCCGGCTGCCGCTCGAGCTCGTGGTCGAGTCGCTCTGCTCTTACCAACCCGGCGAGCACCGGTGCGAACTCGTCGCCGAGGTCCATGGCGTGAAGTTCATCAACGACTCGAAGGCCACGAACCTCGATGCCGTGGCAAAGGCGCTCCGCTCGATGCCTGCCTCCCGGCCTGGCGAGCCCAACGTGTGGCTCATCGCCGGGGGACGCGACAAGGGATTTGATTTTCACGACATCGGGCCGCTGCTGGCGCACCGTGTGCGCGAGGCATTCCTCGTCGGCGAGACCCGCGCGAAACTGCGCGCGGCGTGGAGCCTGTTTACACCTTGCGCCGTCAAGGACACGCTGATAGAAGCTGTGTTCGGCGCGGCAGAAAAGGCGGAACCCGGCGACGTCGTGTTATTGTCGCCGGCCTGTTCGAGCTTTGACCAGTTTCAAGATTACCGACAGCGGGGAGAAGTGTTTCGACAGGCAGTCAAACAGTGGGCCCGGGCTACGGATGGTGGCGCATCCGGGACGGGCCCCATTTCTGGTGGAGCCCCCAAGCCCGCATCACCACACTGACGCCACAGGACAGACGCCAGACAAACTATCTATGACAATTTGCGCCAGGACTGCCCGTCCGGCGGCAAACGCAGCAACACCCAACACACCCCAACCATGAGCACTCCAAATCCCATCAACCCCCAAGGCTCCCTGCTCGAGCAGAAAGCCCGCAAGAAGCCCAACCTGCCCATCGTCGTCATCATCTTCCTGGCCATCCACGCCATCGTGCTGGGCGGCATCCTGATGAGCGGCTGCAAGAAAGACGACCCCGGCACGCCGGGCACAACGGGGAAGGGAAACACCGGCAGCCTGCCGCCGATCAACACGAACGACTGGCTCCAGCAGCCGCCGACGCCGATCACGCCGGCTTCCAATCCCGTCGTCATCCCGACGCCGATCGCCCAGCAATCCAACACCGCGGTCATCACGCCGCCAACGCCCATCGTCGTCACGAACGCGGCGCCTCCGCCACGGACCACCGCCAGCGAGATTCCCGTGGCGACGCCATCCTCGCACGTCGTCGCCACGGGCGATTCCTTCTACAGCATGGGCAAGAAATACAACGTGCCAATGAAGGACATCGAAAACGCCAACCCCGGTGTCGATCCCAAGAAGCTCAAGCTCGGTCAGAAGATCAACATCCCCGCGCCCGCCGCGAAGGCGCCCCCCGCCGGAACCTCGAACGGCGCCGGCAAGGCCGCCGAGCCCGGCACTTACGTGGTCAAGTCCGGCGACCGGCTCGAGAAAATCGCCAGGGCCAACAACACCACCGTCGCGCGCATCAAGGAGGCGAACAACCTCCCGACCGACACCATCAAGGTCGGCCAGAAGCTCATCATCCCGCAGGGCAACGGCAAGAAATCCAACGGCACACCTGCGCCCGCGCCCGCGCCCGCGCCCGTGCCCGAGGGCGGCGTCATTCCCCCGCCGAAGAGCCCGTAGCCCGACAAACCCAGCGCAACTTCGGGAGAAACTGCCTCGCAACATGAAACGCTCGCGACGCAATCGAAACTTGACGCAGATCCCGGGGCCGGGTGTGTCCCCGATCCGCCGTCTTGCCCCGATGCGCCGCGCCTCCTCGGACCACGGTTGAAAGCCATCCCGACCCTCGTCATCAGCACCTGCGGACTGCTCGTCCTCGGGCTTGTGATGCTCTACAGCTCGCGAATGGCGGACAAAGGTGCGCACTTCATGCTGCTTCAGATGGCGTGGGCGGGCGTTGGAATCTTCGCGTGCGTCATCGCCGGTGCGACCGATTACCAGCGGCTCCGCAGGTGGAGTTGGGTGTTCCTCGCCATCGCCGTCATCATGCTCGTGCTCGTGCTCTTCCCAAACATCGGCAGGAAAATCGGCGGCGCGCGGCGCTGGTTCAGCTTTGGCCCGGTGAACTTCCAGCCGTCCGAGTTCGCCAAGCTCGCGCTCATCATCGGGGTCGCCGCGTATTGTGACTGGCAACGCCGGCACATGGGCGAGTTCTGGCGCGGCATCGCCTGGCCTTCGGCCCTCATCGGCTGCGTGCTCCTCCTCATCTTCATCGAGCCGGACCGCGGCACGACGATCCTCATGGGCGCGGTCACAGGCACGATGCTCATCGTCGCGGGCGTGAAGCTGCGGATGGTCATCCCGCCGCTCCTGCTCGCCGCGGGCGGGATCGCGTGGTCCATCTACCACGACCCGGTGCGCATGGCCCGCGTGGAGAGCTGGCTCAAGCTGATCCAACTCGACCCCGACGTGCGCATCACCGACGCGGACTGGCAGGTGTGGCAGGGCTTGCTCGCGTTCGTCGCTGGCGGCGTCGATGGCGTCGGGCTCGGCGAGGGCCGGCAGAAGCTCGGCTTCATCCCGGAGCATCACACCGACTTCATCCTGCCCGTCATCGGCGAGGAACTCGGTCTGGTCGTCACGCTCGGGGTGGTCCTCGCGTTCATCGCGCTTTTTTGCAGTGGTGTCTGGATCGCGTGGCGGGCGCGCGACACGTTCGGCCAGTTGCTCGCGTGCGGCGTCACGTTCCTCATCGGCTTCCAGGCGTTCATCAACATCGCCGTCGTCACGAGCATCCTTCCGAACAAGGGGCTGCCGCTCCCGTTCATCAGCTACGGCGGCTCGAACCTCCTCATGACCCTCACCGCGCTCGGTGTGCTGATCAGTGTCGCGCGGCAAATCGAGTCGCCACTCCCGCTGGTGCAGCCCACGCCCAGCCGCGCCTTGCCACTGACCACCACCTAGCCATGACCCCGGCGCCCGCCAAGCCGTTTGTCGCCCTCGCCTGCGGAGGCACCGGCGGGCACCTGTTCCCCGGCATCGCCGTCGCCACCGAGCTTCGAGCCCGCGGCGCGGATTGCGTGCTGCTCATCTCGCGGAAGGACGTGGATCACGAAGCCGCGCGCACCGCGCCCGAGATCGAAGCTGTCGCGCTCCCGGCCGTCGGGTGGGACTGGCGGCACCCGGTCCGCTTTGCGGGCGCCGCGTTGCGCAGCCACGCCGAGGCGCGCGGACTTTTCAAGCAGCGCAAGCCGTCTGCCGTGCTCGCGATGGGAGGGTTCACGAGCCTGCCCGCGGCCGTCGCCGGCCGTCGTGGTGGCGCCAAGATTTTCCTGCACGAGTCCAACGCCGTTCCCGGCCGCGCGAACCGCCTTCTCTCGCGCATCGCGGACGAGGCGTTCACCGGCTTCGACTCCGCAGCCGCGCAACTTGCCGCGACGCGCGTCACGCTTACGGGCACGCCGGTTCGCGCGCAATTCCAGCCGCAGGATTCCGCTGCCGCGCGGGCCGCGCTTGGGCTCGACCCCTCGCAGCCCGTGTTGCTCGTGATGGGCGGCAGCCAGGGCGCGCGCGGGGTGAACGACCTCGTGCTCGCCGCGCTCCCCGCGATCACGGAGTCCGCGCCCGGATTGCAACTCGTCCACCTCACCGGCCCCGGCGACGAACCGAAGGCGCTCGCCGCGCTCGCGAAGCTGCGCGTTCGCGCCGTCGTGCGGCCCTTCTTTGCGCGGATGGAACTCGCGATGAGCGCCGCCACCGTCGCCGTGTCCCGCGCGGGCGCCTCCACGCTCGCGGAACTTGCCGCGCTGCGCGTGCCGTCCGTGCTCGTGCCATACCCGCACGCCGCCGACAATCACCAGTGGTTCAACGCGCGTGCGTTCGAGCGCACGGGCGCGGCCCGGATGTTGTGGAATCACCACGCCACGCCCGCGGACCTCGCGCGGACCGTTCTCGAATTGCTCGCGCAGGCCGCCGCGCGGGACGCGATAAGTTCCGCCCTCGCGCAATGGCACCAACCCGGCGCCGCCGCGCGCATCGCCGGGCGGATTCTTGCCGCGATCGGCCTGGCCGTCGACGCCCCGCGACCCGCCGCCCCGCAGCGTCCCGGCTGCAGCGGCGACCCGGGCTTGCTCCGCGAAACACTCCTTCACACCGCGTCATGATCCGACTCACCGCCCAGGAAGTGAACGCCATCCTGCACCGGGCCGACCCGGTGGCGACGGTGTATCTCGTCGGCATCGGGGGCAGCGGCATGAACGGCCTCGCGCACCTGTTGCTCGACCTCGGCCACCAGGTCGTGGGCTCGGACCTCGTCGAGAACGACGAGATGCGGCAGTTGCGTGCGCGCGGCGCGAAGCTCTTCGTCGGCCACAACGCCGCGCAGATCATCGCCGCGAAGCCCTCGCTCGTCGTCCATTCCAGCGCGATCCCGAAGGACAACGTGGAACTTGAGGCCGCCTTGCAACGTCAGATCCCCATCGCGCGCCGCGCGGTGATGCTCGCCGCGCTGTTCCACCGGCAGCGCGGCATCTGCGTCGCGGGCATGCACGGCAAGACCACCACGGCCGGCATGCTCGCCTTTGCGCTCGATCAACTCAAGGTCCAGCCCAGCTACGCCATCGGCGCGGTCGTGCCGCAACTCGGCCGGCCCGCGCACTTCGTCGGCGCCGATCAATCGCCCGTCGCCGCCGGCGTGGTCGCGCGCGAGGACGCGCCGCGTCGCGGGCACGGCCACGAAGTCCGGCCCGAGCGGTGGTTTGTGATCGAAGCCGACGAGAGCGACGGCACGCTGTGCGAGTTCCACCCCGAGCACTCGATCGTGCTCAACGTGGACGAGGAGCACCTCGATTATTTCTCGAATTTCGAGGCGATCTGCGGCGAGTTCCAGCAGTTCGCCGAGCAGACGCGCGGCAAGCTCGTGTTCTGCGCCGACGACCCGCAGCTCGTCACGCTGCTCGCGCGCCGGCCCAACGCCGTGTCCGTGGGCTTCAATCCGCTGGCGATGTATCGCATCGAGCCAAAGCCGCCGGCGGCGCCGCGGGGCAAGTCCGCCGCGGTGCTCACGGCATTCGAGCTGTGGCATGAGGGCGAGACCCTCGGCGAATTCACGCTCCATCTTGCCGGCGAGAAAAACGTGTCCAACGCCGCGTGCGTGATCGCGCTGCTGGCCGAGATGGGTTTTCGTCCCGCCGAAATCGACGAGGCCATCGGCGCGTTCAAGGGCGCGCTCCGCCGCCAGCAGGAGTTGTTCAGCGACGAGAACTTCCGGCTGTTTGATGACTACGGTCACCATCCGCGCGAAGTGCAGGCGACGTTGCGCGCGATGAAATCGCTGACGAGCGGACGGCTGCTGGTCGCGTTCCAGCCGCACCGCTACTCCCGCACGCGCCACCTCCTCCGGCAGTTCGCGACGAGCTTCGCGATGGCCGACCGTTTGTGGATCGCGGAGGTTTATGCGGCCAACGAGCCGGAGATCCCCGGCGTGAACGGACTGGCCTTCGCTGAGGCGGTGCGGGCCGCGGGGCAATCCGCCGAGTTCGTGCCCGTGCTCGCCGACCTGCCCGCGCTCGTGCGCAACGCGATGCAACCCGGCGATGTCGCGCTCTTCCTCGGCGCGGGCGACATCACCCAAGCCGCCCATCTTATGGCCGGAAAACTCCGTGACGAGACGCCGCCCTCGCACCGGCAGACCCTCGCCGACCTTGCCGCGCGCCTTGCGCCGGGCACGGTCGTCCGCGCCAACGAAACGCTCGCCAATCGCACCACGCTGCGCGTCGGCGGCAAGGCGGATTTCTTCGTCGAGCCCGCGAGCGAGGCGGAGCTTTCAGACGTCCTGAATTTCTGCCGCGAGCGGTCGCTGCCCTTCATGCTGCTTGGGCGCGGCTCGAACCTGCTCATCCGGGACGGCGGGATTCGCGGCGTTGTGATTTCACTCGGCCACGCGTGTTTCAGCAAAGTGCAGGTGCAGGGCGAGCGGCTGCGCTGCGGCGCGGGGGCGCGGCTTCGGAGCGTGGCGAACGAGGCGAGGCGCCATGGCATCTCGGGGCTCGAATTCATCGAGGGCATCCCGGGCAGCGTCGGCGGCGCGCTCCGCATGAACGCCGGCGCGATGGGCTCCTGGACGTTTGATGTCGTCGAGAGCGTGCGCTTCATGGACTACGAGGGGCAGATTCACATCAAGCCCGTGAGCCAGCTCGACGTGGCGTATCGCTCGTGCCCGATGTTACAGACGCACATTGCGCTCGGCGCCGTCTTCAAGGGCCGCATGGCTGCGCGCGAGGACATCGTGAAACGCATGACCGAGTGCCAGCAGCGCCGGTGGACGTCTCAGCCGCGCAATCCGAGCGCCGGGTGCATCTTCAAGAACCCGACACCGATGCCCGCCGGCAAACTCATCGACGAGCTCGGCCTGAAGGGCCGGCACGTCGGCGGCGCGATGGTCAGCGATGTGCACGCCAACTTCATCGTCACCGAGCCCGGCGCAAAGGCGTGGGATGTTTTGCAATTGATCGAAGTCATCAAGCAGCACGCCCGCGAGTCGCGTGGGATTGAGTTGGAGACCGAGGTGGAGATCGTGGGCGAGGATGTGTGAAGCGCCGCGTCTCGCCGGTCGCGCCTCGCACGGCCTGAGGCTGGAGAGTGGGGCCGGGATTCCGGAAGAGTTGGGGCAGCGGGGCAGAACATGGGCAAGAAACGCAACATCACCGTGATGCTCGGGGGACCGGGCTCGGAGCGCGAGGTGTCGCTCAACAGCGGCGCCGCCGTCACGCGGGCGCTGCGCTCGATCGGGCACACCGTCCACGAACTCGACCCTATCGCGGCGGGCTGGACGCTTGCGCCCGGCACGGAGGTCGTGTTTCTGGCGCTCCACGGCACTTACGGCGAGGACGGCACGGTGCAGGCGCAACTCGATGGACTCGGAATCCCCTTCACCGGCTGCGGCGTGGAAGCGAGCCGCACGGGCTTCGACAAGGTGCTTACCAAGCGGCGTTGCATCGAGCACGGCGTTCCCACCGCGCGGTTCGCCGTGTTCCAGTCCGCCGACTCGCCGTGGCCTGCGGGATGGCAGGCGCCCGTCGTGCTCAAGCCGGTGCGCCAGGGGTCGAGCGTCGGCCTGCAGTTTGTGGACCGCGCGGAGGATTTTCCCGCCGCGCTCAAGGCCGCGTTTCGTTTCGACAACGAAGTGTTGATGGAGGAGCGCATCGCCGGGCGCGAAACCACGGTGGGCATTCTCGACGGCCGGCCGCTGCCCGTCGTCGAGGTGCGGCCGAAGGCGGGCCGCTACGATTACCAGACCAAATACACGGCGGGGACCACGGAGTATCTGTGCCCCGCGCCCTTCGACAGCGCGACGACGCAGCGCATCCAGCGCTCGGGGCTCGGGGCGTTCCACGCCATCGGCGGCCGGGATTATGCCCGCGTGGACGTGATGGTGCGCGACGACGGCAGCCCCGTGGTGCTCGAGGTGAACACGCTGCCCGGCATGACCGAGTTGAGCCTGCTGCCGAAAGCGGCCGCCGCCGCGGGGATCGATTATGCAACCTTGTGCGACCGCATGATCGAACTGGCATCGAGCCGGACGCGGTGAGTCCCACGACCGTGAACACGCCCCGCGCAACCGCCGGCACTCGAAACTGACACGCCATGTTCTGGAAACGCAATCGAAGCAACGCGCGCCACCGGCGCGACCACGTGCTCGACGTGAAGCTGCACCAGCAGCAGGCGGGCGCGGTCGCGGTTCGATTCGCGGGCCGGGCGCTCACCGCCGTGCTCGGCGCCGCGCTCGTGCTCGTGGTGCTCTGGCAGGCCGGCGCCTACGCGCTCGACGCGCTCATCTATCGGAATCCCGCGTTCGCGTTGAAGACCGTTGACGTGCATTGCAGCGGCGCGCTGCTTCCGGAAGTCGTCGTGCGTTGGGCCGGGGTGAAGCCCGGCGAAAACCTGATGGGCCTGGACTTGCGCCGCATCAAGCGCGATCTCGAACTCCAGCCGATCGTCGACTCGGTGGCCGTCGAGCGCGTGTTGCCGAACATACTGCGTCTGCGCGTGACCGAGCGCGAGGCGGTGGCCGTGATTTACGACGTGCGGCCCCGGGCTTCGGGCGCGGGCATGGCCGCGGAGCCGTTCTTCCTCGATCCCGCCGGCATCGTTTATCCCGTGCCCGCGCCGCACATCACGAAGGAGCCGCTTTTCCCGCTCGTGGGCCAGTTGCCCGTCCTCACGGGCGCGGCGGGAGTCGAACTGCGCGCCGGCCAGCCGGTCTTCTCACCCAAGCTCCGGTCCGCGCTGCGATTGCTCTCGCTCTTCGACGAGTCGGAGATGGCCTCGGCCACGGACATCCGGCGGGTGGATTTGAGCGCGCCGGAAGTCCTCCTCGTGACCACGGGGCAGGGCAGCCGCGTGACGTTTGCCACGACGATTCCGCCTGACACGCAAATCCGCCGGTGGCGCACGATCCACGAACTCGGCGCGCGCAATAACAAGGCCATCGCCACGCTCGACCTTTCGGTCACCAATCATCTTCCCGCGCTCTGGGTCGAGGCTTCGCGGGCGCCCGCCCCAACACCGAAGTCCAGCAAGCCTTCGCGAACCAAAAAGAAAAATGTTTGATTCCTCACCCTCAGTCCTCGTCGGCCTCGAGATCGGCACCTCGAAAATCTGCGCCGTGGTCGGCGAGGTTTCGGACGACAACGTCGTCAACATCATCGGCGTCGGCCAGCACCCGTCCACCGGCGTGCGCAAGGGCGAGATCGTTGACTCGGCCGCCGCCGCCGCGGACATCCGCGCCGCGCTGTCGCAGGCCGAGGAACACGCCGACGTCGAGATCCGCTCCGTGGTGCTTGGCGTCACCGGGGCGCACATCCATGGCTTCAACAACCACGGCCAGCATCCCATCGTCAGCGCCGACCGGCTCATCTGCGCGGACGACGTGCTGGACGTGGTGAAGAACGCGAAGGCCACCGGCCTTCCCGCCGAGCACTGCGTCCTGCACACGATCCGCCAGCATTTCACCGTGGATGGGCAGCACGGCATCGTGTCGCCCGTGGACATGGTCGGCGCGAAGCTCGAAGTGGACATGCACGTGGTGCACGCGCATTACAACCGGCTGCAGAATCCCGTGAACGTGCTCGAGGGGATGCAAATCCAGTTGCAGGGCGCGCCGGTCTTCAACGGGCTCGCCTCCGCCCTTTCCGCGCTCGACATCGAGCAGAAGGACAGCGGCGCCGTGGTGCTTGACCTTGGCGCGGGGACGACGGAATTCGTCGTCTATTCGCAAGGAGTCGTCCGCCACCTCGGCGTGCTCGCAGTGGGTGGCGACCACGTCACGAACGACCTCGCCTACGGGCTGAAGGTCCCGCAGGCGCGCGCCGAGGCGCTCAAGCTCGCGCACGGCTGCGCCGTCGTGGAGCCGTCGGCCCGGGGCAAAACGATCGCCCTCACGAGCGAGTCCGGCCATGCGGGACGCGACATCCATGTCGAACATCTCCAGCGCGTGATGTCTGCGCGGCTCGAGGAAACGTTCCAACTCATCGCGGCGGAATTGGACAAGGAGCGGCTGCTCGATCACCTCGGCGCGGGCGTCGTGCTGGTCGGCGGCGGCGCGCACATCCCGCGCATCCACGAACTCGCCGAGCGGGTTTTCCAGGTGCGCGTCTCGCCGCGGCACACGCACACCGTCAATGGCGTGAAGACCGTGCTCGATGCGCCCGAGTTCACCACGGCCATCGGGCTCGTGAAATACGGCTCGATGCAAGCGCAGCGGGCCGAGCCCGGCGGCTGGTTTGTCCGAGTCTTCGGCGAAACATTCGGCGCGCTGCTCGGTCGTTGACCCGCAATTCATCCCATCCATGAACCCGGAATCCCCACTCACCTCGAATCCGCCGGCCCAACGCGCTCTCGCTGTCTCGGTCCTCGGCGTCGGCAGCGCCGGATGCAACGCCCTCGAGCCGTTGCTCGGCGCCGGACTTGAATCGGTCAGATTCGCCGCGCTGAACACCGACGCGCTCGCCCTGTCCCGCTCGAACGCGCCCCTGAAACTCCCGCTCGGGGTGAAGGTCACCCGAGGACTCGGCGCGGGTGGCGACCCGGAGCGGGGACGCGCGGCGGCGGAGGAGTCGCTGCCGAAGTTTCACGAACTGATTCAGGGCTCGGACTTGGTCTTCATTGCCACCGGGCTCGGCGGAGGCACGGGCACGGGTGCGAGCCCAGTCCTCGCCCGCGCCGCGAAGGAGACCAACGCGCTCGTGCTCGCCGTCGTCACGCTGCCGTTTGAATGCGAGGGCGGCCGCCGCCGGCACATCGCGCAGCACGGGCTCGAGCAGTTGATGCTCGCCTGCGACGGGGTCATCTGCATGCCGAACGAGACGGCGCAACGGCTCCTGGACGACCAAACGTCTGTGATGGAAATGTTCCGAACGACCAACGGCCTGCTCGCCGACGGCGTGAGCGGCATCTGGCGGATGCTGACGCGGCCGGGGTTGATCAACATCGATTTCAGCGACCTGTGCTCCGTGCTGCGGCGGCGGCACGCGTTGTGCCGGTTTGCCACGGCCAGCGCCGCGGGGCCGAACCGCGCCCGCGAGGTGTTCGAGCGCCTCATGGCGAATCCGCTGCTCGAAGGCGGCGAGCTCCTCACCAACGCGGACGCGCTGCTCGTGAGCATCGTCGGCGGTCCCGGCCTCACCATGGCCGAGATCAACCGCGTGATGGATCAGATCAACCGCCAGTGCGACGGCGTGCATCTCGTCCTCGGCGCCGCCGTGGACGATTCCCTTGCGGACAAACTGTGCATCACAGTCGTCGCCTCGCGCGTGGCCCCGCAAAACCGTGAATCCCCGGGAGCGCCTTCCCCGGCTAGGGCGCATCCGCCGGCCGAGGACTTCTCGTCCATCCTCGAGCCGACCACATCCGTGCGTCCGCCCGTGCGGACCGTGCCGCCCGCGCCCGAGTCCACGCCCGAGCAAGTCGCGGCGCTCACCGGCACGGGGACAAAGCGGGCCAAAGGCAAGCCTGGCAAGCCGCAGCAGATCGCACTGCCGCTGGAAATCGTCTCAAAGGGGCGCTTCGAGAAAAGCGAGCCGACCCTTCGCAACGGCGAGGACCTCGACTTCCCGACCTACGTCCGCAAGGGCATTGTCCTGAACTGAAACGCTCAGGCGAGCGTCAGCGGTCCGTCAAAGACGGTCAGGCTCACCACTTCCGTGCGGGCGAGGTGCGGTCCGTGCTTCACCCCCTTCGGCGCGTGGAACAACGTGCCGCTCGAATACACCGCGCCGGATTCTTCCCACTCGCCCGTGAGAACGTAGGCCCACTCATTCGCGAGCGGGTGCGTGTGCGCCGGAATTTCCGCGCCGGCGTGGAATTTGCGAAGCACCGTCAACCCACCCGTCGCCTCGTTCTTGTGGAGCACGCACAACTCGACGCCCGGATACGGCCCCGGCATCCACGGCTTGTCGCCAGCCAGCACGGTGATGGGAAACATGCGCCGATGAAACGCGCCCGCCGGATGATTGCAAGTCCGCAGTCGGCTGACCGCGCGGGACCGGCAAACTTTGAACTTTGAACTTTGAACTTTGAACTCCTACCTTCGTCGCGTGGACCCGCTCGCCCTCATCGTGACTCTGGTGGCCGCGTATCTGCTCGGTTCCATCCCGACGGGATTTCTTGTGGCGAAGGCGCGCGGCGTGGACATCCGCGCGGTCGGCAGCGGCAACATCGGCGCGACGAACGCGTTCCGGGTGCTTGGCGCGGCGGCAGGTTCATTCGTGCTCTTCGTGGATGGGCTCAAGGGTTGCGCCGCGAGCGCGTGGGCTTCGGGCCTCGTGTTCGAATTCGTCGCGGGCCGTGGCTCCGCCCCGGCCTCGACGCGGGACGCGGTGGCCATCCTCGCTGGCATCTCGGCGATCCTGGGCCACAACTACACCTGCTGGCTCGGTTTCAAGGGGGGCAAGGGCATTGCGACCAGCGCCGGCGTGTTCTTTGCGCTGGCGCCGCTCGCCGCGGGCATCGCGCTTGGCTCGTGGGTGGCGGTGTTTGTGGTCTCGCGGTTTGTCTCGGTCGCTTCGCTCGCCGCATCCGTGGTTCTGCCGGCGGCGGTTTGGTTTTCCGACGCGGGCGCGCTGCTCAAGTGGGTCACGACCGCCGCGGGCGCGCTCGCGATTTACAAGCACCGCTCCAACATCGAGCGCCTGCTCGCGGGAACCGAGAGCCGAATCAGCTTCACTCAAACGGGTCCGTCGAAATGAACATCACCGTCCTCGGTGCCGGCGCATGGGGAACCGCGCTCGCCCGCATTCTCGCGCTGCGCGGACACCGCGTCGTGCTTTGGGATTTCTTTCCCGACGCCGTCGAGGCGATCCGCGCGACGGGCCGCAACGAACGCTATCTGCCCGGCATCGAGCTGCCGCCCGGCCTGCGCGCCGAGCCGGATGGCGCGCGCGCGGTTTCCGATGCCGAACTTGTCGTGGTGGCCGCGGTGTCCAAGGGCTTCCGCAACGTCACTCAAACCCTTGGCGGATTCGGAGGCATCGTCGTCAGCGTCACGAAGGGCATCGAGATCGGGACGGGCAAGACGATGACGGACATCCTCGGCGAGAACGCGCCGCGTGCGCGCGTCGTGGCGATGTCCGGACCCACGCTGGCCCTGGAGGTCGCGCGCGGCGTGCCCACGGCGATCGTGGCGGCGAGCACCGACGAGGCGGCGGCGCAGACCGTGCAGTCGCTCTTTCACAGCCCGGCCTTTCGCGTTTACACGAGCGCGGATGTCCACGGCGTCGAGCTCGGCGGCGCGCTCAAGAACGTCATCGCCATCGGCGCGGGCGTGTGCGACGGCCTGGGCTTCGGCGACAACTCGAAGGCGGCGCTCGTCACGCGGGCCATCGCGGAACTGCGGCGGCTTGGCGTGGCTTGCGGCGCCCAGGCGGACACGTTTTCCGGCTTGAGCGGGATGGGTGACCTGATGGTGACGTGCTTCTCCAAGCTCAGCCGCAACCGCGGTTTCGGCGAACGGCTCGGCCGCGGCGAGAAGGCCGAGGACATCGTTGCGAGCATGACGGCGGTTGCCGAGGGGTATCCGACCGCGCGCTCGGCCCGCGAACTCGCGCGGCGTCACGGTGTCGACACCCCCATCATGCAGGAAGTCCACGCGATGCTCCATGAGGGCAAGGACGTGCGGCAGGCCGTGCGCGACCTCACCGGGCGAGAGTCGAAGGCGGAGGATTAGCCGCTGCCTCGCGCACGCGCTCGAGGATGACGTCAGCGATATGCGGTTCGGTGCCGACACTGGAGCCATACCACAGGAGCTTGCCGTGGCGCCCGGTCGGATTGCGCCATGTGGGCTGGCCGGACTTGAACCGCTCCTTCACGACGCGCTCTGGTTCGCCGAGCAGCACCGGGATGTCCTCGTAGCTGTGCAGCCCGTCGCTGATGAAGAAGGGAACCACCACGAGGTTCCGTGCCTCTGCCATCTGCCAGCAGGAGGCAATGCGCGGCTCCTCCTCCATGAAAACGGCGTGAACCTCTGCGAATGGTCCGAGTGCGCGGATACGCCCGACCTGCCGCTCGATGGCTTTGCGTGAATTCTCGTTGTTGCCGGTGCCATGCCCGGCGACGAACAGCGCCGTGTCGCGGTCCGCGGGTCGCCGCGGAAACGGATGCGCGTCCACGACTTCGCGCGCGCGGGCGAGGATGACGCCCGTCATGGTGTCGTGAGTCCCGACCGGGCCGCAGTAGTGAATCGTTTGTGTCGGAGTCCGGCGCGTGCGCGGAAATCCCGCCTCGGTGGAAGGCGCAAAGCCCATCTCGCGCGGCAGCACGTCCTCGGTGAAGTAGCCTTCGCTGATGAACAGCGGCACGATGAAGACGCGAGATGCAAACACGCCGCGGAGCGCACCGGCCCAATGCGGCTCCTGCTTCCAGAAGGTCTCGACCACTTGGGCAAACGTGCCGCGCCGGCGCAATGCGTCGGCGTGTTGAAAGGTGGGCGCGGCCGAATCGGCGTTCAGCGTCGAGCCATGCCCTGCGAGCACGAGCGCGGCGTCCGTCAGGTCGGGATTCGGCATGGCCAATCGTTAACCCGGCGCGCGCGTCGTCGCAAGCATCACGCCACCTTCGCGGCGGCGGCGGACGAAAGCGCGCCCGGCGTCTCGTCGGCGAGCCTGCGTTTCACGAGCTCGGTGATGTCGAGGGAGCCGACCCACACACGGCGCACGGCGTCCATTGTCACCACATCGGCGAGCGCTTGTTCCTGCGCGGGCGTGAGCTCAGGCGGCGCCGCGGGGTGCGAGGCGGATTGGGCGGCGAAGACCTCGACGGGCGGGAGTTGCGGGAACTCCGGCCGGAGTTGTTCGAGCGCTTCGAGCAGCGGGACGTGCGCGGAGACGGCGGCCTTCACGACACCGAGGATTTGGTCGAACGGAACCGCTGCCGGGAGATTTGCGAACCGGACGGTCGTGTCCCCACTCATCGCATCGGGCGGTGTGAGCGCCGGGCGTGAGGTCGCCACGGGGGTCCACGTGCCCGCGGCGTCGCGGTAGCCGAGTTCCGCGATGAACCGCGTGCCGCCGCGGCCGACGAACACAAACCAGCTTTGCGACTCGGGATGCACGTGCTGCGTCACGAGCGGTTCGCCCGCGACGCGGTCGGCGAAGACGCGCAACACGAGGTGACCGTCGGCGGAAAGCGCGTTCAACCGTCCTAGGTGCTCGCGAGGGAAATCCCAGTGGGCGTAGAGCCAGTGCGGGTCGCGCGCGGTGAGCAGCAGTTTGTGTGTGCCGTAGGACTCGGGCAGTTCGCCTGTTTCATCAAGCCGCGCCGCGTGCGCGGGCGGCGCCGAGGGGCCGAGCGAATATCGCGTTCCGGGGCCGCTCGCGGAAACCGGGCGCGCCGGTTCATCGCCTTCGAGCAGAAGGCGCGGCACTTCGATCACCGGCTTGCGCGCGCGCGGTTTCGAGGCCTTGAACAACCGGCGCTGGGCCGCGCGGCGCTTTGCAGCGGGCTCCGGTTTGGCCGGGGTCTTGGGAGTTTTCTTCCGTGTGTCGTCCGATTTCATGATCGGGGAGGCGGGGCTCTGCGGGAATGGCGAAATGCCCACGAACAGGGACGGACTATTGGCAGGCGCCATTCATCGCGCAATGGAAAAGTCTTGCCCGGCTGATGTTACGACACGATTGTCACCCACGCGCCTCCAGTTAGGCCGCGTCAAAGATCAACATGAGCGCCGAAGCCCGTCTGCGCGAACTACGACTTCAACTTCCACCCGCGCCCAAGCCCGTGGCGGTTTACAAGCCCGTCGTGATCGTGGGCACGATGTGCTACGTCTCCGGCCACGGCCCGCTCAAGCCCGACAAATCGATGATGACCGGCGTTGTCGGGAGGGAAGTGGACCTCGCCGGCGGACAAGCCGCCGCGCGGCAGGTCGGCCTTGCGATCCTCGCCACGCTTCGCAATGAACTTGGCTCGCTCGACCGCGTGAAGCGCCTCGTGAAAACGCTCGGCATGGTGAACACCGCGCCGGATTTCTACGATCACCCGAAGGTCATCAATGGATTCAGCGAACTCATGCGGGATGTCTTCGGCGAGGATGCCGGCGTCGGCGCGCGCAGCGCAGTCGGCATGGGGCCGCTGCCGGGGAACATCTCGGTCGAGGTCGAATGCATCTTTGAACTCGACGCCTGAATCCGCGTGAACACGTCGTCCTCGTCCCCGCATGGGACTCACTTCGCCGCGGTGCTCTTGAGCCTGGCATTTTGCGGCTGCATCTCCATGGATGTGACGCGCGAGACCCGGACCGCATCGAGCACGCGGCCGACAACGAAGACCTCGGCAGCATCGAAGCCGGAGGCGCCTTCCGCCGAGGCCCGCCTGCTGGAACTGGGCCTCAAGCTGCCCGAGGCGAACAAACCTTCCGCCACGCTCACGCCGGTCGTGATCACGGGTAACCTCGCATTCGTGTCCGGACACATTTCGCGCGGTGCCGATGGCAAGGCCATCACGGGCCGCGTGAGTGAGGAACTCACTGTCGCCCAGGGCAAAGATGCCGCGCGACAGGTAGGCCTCGCCGTGCTCGCCTCGTTAAAGCAGGAACTCGGGAGCCTCGACCGCGTCAGGCGCGTGGTGAAAGTGCTCGGCATGGTGAACAGCCCCGCCGGCTTCAAGGACCAGCCGCAGGTGATCAACGGCTTCAGCGAGCTGCTCATCGAAGTCTTCGGCAGGGAGCGCGGTCTCGGCGCCCGAAGCGCGGTCGGCGTCGCCTCGCTGCCCGGAAACGTGGCCGTCGAGATCGAGGCGATTTTCGAGATCGAGCGCTGAGCGTTCCCATGACCAAGGACTGGCACCGCATCCTCAACGTGGACGATGTCCCGTCGCCCGCGCTCGTGGTTTATCCCGACCGCATCGCGGAGAACATCCGCCGCATGGTCGCCATCGCCGGGACCGCACGCCGGCTTCGGCCGCATATCAAGACCCACAAGCTTCCGGAGGTCATCAAACTGCAAGCCGAGGCCGGCATCACCAAGGTCAAGTGCGCGACGATCGCCGAGGCAGAGATGGTCGCGAAGGGCGGCGTCCCCGACGTGCTGTTGGCATATCAACCCCTCGGCCCCAACGTCCGGCGCCTCATCCAGCTCATCAAACAACATCCGCGCACACGGTTCGCCGCCATCGCCGACGACGAGGCGGCGCTGCGAAATCTTTCGAAAGCCTTCGAGGCCGCAAGCCTTACCCTGGAAATCCTGCTCGACCTCGACACCGGCATGCAGCGCACCGGCATCCAACCCGGCCCGCGCGCCTTCGAACTCTACCAACTCATCACCAAACTCCCCGGCCTGCGCGCGGGCGGACTGCACGCCTACGACGGCCACCTTTGCATCGCGGACCTCGCCGAACGCACGGCGAAGTGCGACGCGGCCTTCGAGGGCGTCGAGGGACTCAAGACGCAGCTCGAAGGCGCGCACATCCAGGTGCCGCGCATCGTCGCCGGCGGCACACCCACGTTTCCCATCCACGCAAAACGCGAGGGCGACATCGAGTGCGGGCCCGGCACGTGCGTCTTCTGGGACGCGGGCTACGGCATCAAGCTGCCCGACATGGATTTTCAAGTCGCCGCTTTGGTGCTGACCCGCGTGGTGAGCAAGCCCGGCCCGAACCGGCTCTGCCTCGACCTCGGCCACAAAGCCATCGCCGCCGAGAACCCGCACCCGCGCGTGCGGTTGCTCGGCTTGAGCGACGCCAAGGCCGTGATGCACAGCGAGGAACACCTCGTGATCGAGACCCCGCGGGCGGACGAATTCAAGGTCGGGTCGGTGCTTTACGGCGAGCCATGGCACATCTGCCCGACCGTCGCGTTGCACTCGCAGGCGGTCGTCATCCGCAACGGCCGCGCCGACACGCGCTGGCAGGTCGTCGCACGCGAGCGAAGCCTCTCGGTGTGAGCTTGGCCGCTTTCGGGCCGGGTCAGCCAACTCCGCGCTTGCCGCCTCTACGACCCACCGCTAGATTGCCGCGCCTTTGGAGCACCCGTAGCTCAATTGGATAGAGCATCTGACTACGGATCAGAAGGTTTCAGGTTCAACTCCTGACGGGTGCGCCAATTACTACAAGATGTTTCGAGCGTAACCCAACGAAGTTCTCCAAGGCCGGAGCGGAGCTCCTCTTCGAGGTGGTGAGCCGGGCGTATGAGCGCACCAGCCTGCTGGTGACGACGAACCTGCCCTTTGCCCAATGGACGGAGGTGCTGGGCAGCGAGCGGCTGACCGGCGCGTTGCTGGACCGGCTGACGCACCGGGTGCACATCCTGGAAGCCAACGGGCAAAGCTACCGGTTGCAAGACGCCAAAGAGCGGCTGAAGTGGAAGTAAGTCCAACGAACCTTCGACCGCAGGCGGGCGCGAGCTGGGGGCTCGCCGCTCGCCCGCCTGCTCGTTTTACCTCGCGGCGAGCTTCTCGGACTTGACCTCCCAGCCCAAAAACCGTTCCCTACGCCTCGGAAGGTGTCTCACTTTTCGAGCGCCACCCGCCGCACTTTTCGACCGGCGTTTACAACAATGCAGTCACGATGCTCCAACGCTGTTCGTCAGCCAGCGGCCTAAGCATTTTCACCCGCCAGTCCATTTCTCAGTGTGAGTGCTCCACCCCGGTCGCATGCTGCCAAGCGTGGAGGATGTGAGTGATGATCGCGTCCACGCCCACCCCGTTCTTGACCTGCGCGAAGACGAAGGGACCGTTGCCGCGCATCTTCTTGGAGTCGCGCTCCATCACCGTGAGGTCTGCGCCGATGAGCGAGGCAAGGTCGGTCTTGTTGATGACCAGCAAATCGCTCTGGGTGATGCCGGGGCCGCCTTTGCGCGGGATTTTGTCGCCGCCCGCCACGTCAATGACCTGGATGGTGTAATCGGCCAGCTCGCGGCTGTAGCAGGCGGCGAGGTTGTCGCCGCCGGACTCGATGAGGAGCAGTTGCGGATGGAACTTCCGGTGCAAGTCCTCAAGCGCAAGCAGGTTCGCCGTGATGTCCTCGCGGATGGCCGCGTGCGGGCAGCCGCCGGTCTCGACGGCCTTGATGCGGTCGGCGGCGAGCGCGTCGTTGCGCACGAGGAACTCACCGTCTTCCTTGGTGAAGATGTCGTTGGTGACGGCGGCGATGTTCATCTTCTCGCGCAACTTGCGGCAAAGCTGGAGCATCAACGCGGTCTTGCCGCTGCCCACCGGCCCACCCACGCCGACAGTGAAAGCGCGGCGGCTGAAATCACGGTGCAGTGGCTGGTCGCGCTCATGGAAATGGCCCGGGTGTTCCATGTGCTCGTGGGTATGACCGCCGGGGCCGTGGCTGTGGGAGTGGGGATGGAGGAGGATGCGATTCATGGTGGGAGTTCAGCTTTGAAAGAGCCGTGAGTAAAGCCGGTCCTGCGCACCCTGCCAGAGGTCGAGGAGCGGCGCGGTCTGCGTGAGGTTGTCCAAGGTGAACGAGGCAGCCTGCGTGGCCACAGCCTCAGCCACCGTTCCGAGGCGATGCTGCACGGCCTGGGCTTCCAGCGGGCCGATGACACCAAGGCGAACAGCGGAGGACACCAGCCCGCGCAGGTGCAAGAAAAGGAAGAGCCTCGCGGCTGACGGCGCCGTGATGGCGAGCCGCTGAGTGAGCACGCCGAAAACGGGGGCGAGGTGGCAAAGCTCCGGCGGTTCGGCAAGCTCCGGCAGGAAGGCGCGCGTGACAGCGGTCCAAAAGGCACGGCCTTGCAAACGGCTGGCGCGGTTCGCGACGTGGTTGGAAAGGAACGCGTCGCAGAGTTGGTCGAACTCAGTCAGGCGCTGCGACTCGGTGTGAGCGGCAGTAACGAGAGGCAACGCAGCGCGGGCGCATTGGCGAAGGCTGGCTTCGAGGAAACCGGGCAAGCCCGCGCGGGTCACTTCGCCATGCTGGCACGCGGCTTCCAATCCGCCGGAATGTCCGAAGCCGCCGGTGGGGAAGGCGGAGTCAGCGAGCTGCCAGAGGAGCCAGTCGTCGCCGCTCGCGCCTGCGGCCGTTGAAACGGTGGTGTGACCATCACGCGCCTCAACCCCGGGCAGAAGCCCGGTGCCAATGCGCGGAGCAACGTCCAAAGCGGGCACGCGGTGACGCGGCCTGTCCGTTCGCCTGTTTCGCTTTGGCACAGCCGCCGCCATTTTAGAAAAGAAAATACCGTTGCGCCAGCGGCAGCACCTGCGCGGGTTCGCAGGTGAGCAGCTCACCGTCAGCGCGGACCTCGTAGGTCTCGGGGTCCACGGTGATTTTGGGCAACGCGTTGTTCCACTTGAGGTCGCGCTTGGTGACTTTGCGGCAGCCTTTCACAGCTTCGATGCGTTTGGTGATTCCGTAGCCCTTCGCCACGCCCTTCGCTTTGCAGAGCTGGCTGACGAACGCGATGCTTGTCGCACCCGTCGCGCGACCAAACGCGCCGAACATCGGACGCATGTAAACCGGTTGCGGCGTGGGAATGCTCGCGTTCGGATCGCCCATCTGCGCCCACGCGATGAATCCGCCTTTGATGACCATCTCCGGTTTCGCGCCGAACATCGCAGGCTTCCACAGCACGAGATCGGCGAGTTTCCCGACTTCAATTGAACCGATGACATGCGCCATGCCGTGGGCAAGCGCGGGGTTGATGGTGTATTTGGAGAGGTAACGCTTGATGCGGACGTTGTCGTTGTCGCCTTTTTCTTCGGGCAAGCGACCGCGCTGTTGCTTCATCTTATCCGCCGTCTGCCAAGACCGCGTGATGACTTCGCCGATGCGGCCCATCGCCTGCGAATCCGAGCTCATCATGCTGATCGCGCCCATGTCGTGCAGGATATCCTCCGCCGCGATGGTCTCACCCCGGATGCGGCTCTCGGCAAACGCCACGTCCTCGGGCAGGTTCGGGTCGAGATGATGGCAGACCATGAGCATGTCGAGATGCTCGTCAATCGTGTTGACCGTGTAAGGCCGCGTCGGGTTGGTGGAACTCGGCAGCACGTTCGGCTCACCGCAGATGCGGATGATGTCCGGCGCGTGACCGCCGCCCGCGCCTTCGCTGTGATACGTGTGAATCGTGCGGCCCTTGAACGCGGCAATCGTGCCTTCGACGAACGTGGATTCGTTCAGCGTGTCGGTGTGAATCGTCACCTGCACGTCGTGTTTGTCCGCGATGCCGAGGCAGCAATCAATCGCGGCGGGCGTCGTGCCCCAGTCCTCGTGCAGCTTGAGGCCGATTGCGCCGGCGGCAATTTGCTCGGGCAAACCGGCGGGCATCGCGGTGTTGCCTTTGCCGGTGAAACCAAAGTTGAGCGGCAGGGAATCCACCGCTTGCAACATCGCCTTGAAATAAAACGGCGCGGGCGTGCAGGTCGTCGCGCAAGTGCCGACCGCCGGGCCAGTGCCGCCGCCAACCATCGTGGTGAGACCGGCGGCAATCGCTTCGTGCGCCTGTTGCGGGCAGATGAAATGGATGTGCGTGTCGAGGCCGCCCGCCGTGAGAATCAAACCCTCGCCCGCGATGACTTCCGTGGTGACGCCGACGATCATGCCTTTGGTCACGCCCGCCATCATGTCGGGATTGCCCGCCTTGCCGATGCCGGAGATCAAGCCATTCTTGATGCCGATGTCGGCCTTGTAGATGCCGGTATGATCGAGCACGAGCGCGTTGGTGATGACGCAATCCAACGCGACCTTCGCCCCGACACCGGCGGCCTGGCCCATGCCTTCGCGGATGACTTTGCCGCCGCCGAATTTGCATTCGTCGCCATAGACGGTGAAAT
The DNA here is from genome assembly GCA_016871675.1 of Verrucomicrobiota bacterium. NCBI lineage: Bacteria > Pseudomonadati > Verrucomicrobiota > Verrucomicrobiota bacterium. The sequence goes on along the minus strand of VHCN01000011.1, from coordinate 9,174 downwards.
CCTTCTCGACCTCCGCGATGAGCGAAGTGTCGCCGAGCCGGACTTTGTCGCCGGTGGTCGGGCCGAACATGTCGGCGTAGTGGGCGCGTTTCATTTTATGGGACATAGCAGGAATCGGGTTCAGCCCCGGAGGGGCGTTTGAAGGTAGCGCACGGCGTGAGCCGTGGGTCTAGCGAACATACGGAACAAGCCCCGGCAGGGGCGAAAGAGATTTCCGGCGGAAAATAACGATTCTGTCGCCCCTCCGGGGCTTGCGCTATTTCGGACGCGAATCCCACGGCTCACGCCGTGGGCTACCTTCTGCCGCCTCTCTGAGGCTATGAAATGCGTTTCAAGCACTGGCAAAACCTTTCGCCTTCGCTTTCTTCAACGCGGCTTTCTTCCCAGCGGAGGAAACTTTGCCGCTGGCGAGGTTGTTGCCACCGCGGATGACTTTCTTCCCGGCGATTTCAACGAGCTTCACCGTCTTGGTTTCACCGGGTTCAAAACGCACGGCTGTGCCTGCCGGGATGTCGAGGCGCAGTCCGTAGGCTTTCGCGCGGTCGAAGCGCAGTGAAGCGTTGGTCTCAATGAAGTGGTAGTGGCTGCCGACTTGAATCGGGCGGTCGCCGAGATTCGTGACGGCCAACGTGGCGGTCGCACGACCGGCATTGAGTTCGATTTCACCGTCCTTGATTTCGCAGGCACCGGGCACTGGCTGTTCTGCCGCCGGTTTGAAATCTGAGATGTCCGGCACAGGGAGGAAACTGCCGTGGAGCGCGAGGGCCAAGTCGCCGTTCTCGCTGGCGATGGGATGATGCACAGTGACGAGCTTCGAGCCGTCGGGAAACGTGCCTTCCACCTGCACGTCGTAAATCATCTCCGGCACGCCGGGCATGACCTGGTTGCGGCCCAGCAGCTTACGGCCAAGATTCATCAACTCGGCGACACTCCGGCCATCGCGGATGAACTCCAGCAGAACCGTCGCGATGAGCGCGACGGCTTCGGGGTGGTTCAGGCGCAACCCGCGCGCGAGGCGCTTCTGCGCAAGGGAGCCGGCGGCGTGGAGGGTGAGCTTGTCGAGTTCGCGGGGGCTAAGATGCATGGTCAGTAGTCAGTGTTCAGTGACCAGTGTTCAGTCGGTTTGGGTGGTTTACCATTTTCGGGCGAAGGGGTCGTCGCCGAGGTGTGCGGGGAGGAAGGCGAGGTGGGTGTGGAGTTCGCGGGCCACGTCCTCGAAACGCTCGCCAGCGATACGGAGCAAGGCCCCGTCACGGAGCGGGCTCGCGGCGACGACCAGTGGAGCGCGGCGCTCTACAGGGCGCTCGGCGAGGGTGGCGAGCAGTTGCTGCGCGGCAGTGGCCAGTGGCGGGCCGAGGAGCAGGAGGAGCGCGAAGCAATTGAAGCGGCCGAGGCGCATCGGGGCATCGAGCGCTCCGTCGGCGGGATCGAGGAGCAGCGAGTCGAGGAAGAGGCGCTTGGGGATGGCCGATTGGTCGGAGCGCCAGACTTCAATGCGGCTGGCGTAGGCGTTGAAGGCCCAGCGTTCACCGCGCGCGACGCGGCCGGAACAGCACCAGTCAAGGAGCACCAGTCCGGCGGTCGGGTGCAGGAAGATTTCCTGGCGCTGGCTGAAGCTGGAATCGGCGAACGACTGGACCGGGTCGGGGGCGAGGACGAGCAGGCTGTCCTCGGCGACGTCAGCGCGGACACGATGCGAGCAGGGGCGCTGCGTGGGGTTGCGATAGATTTTCGTCGAGGCCTGCGTGCCGACAAAGCAGCGCGTGCCGGGGCCAGCGTGGAGGTCGAGGCGGGTTTCATCACCGGCGACCATGCCGCCGCCGAAGCTGCTGAGGTAGGCCCAGACACTCTCGCCGCGCGAACGGGGCGTGAGGAGTTTCAGCGGCGAGGTGGCGAAGGACGAAGTGACGGCGGTCTTCCCGGCGATCCGCTCGCACTGCAAGTGCGCGTGGCCGGAACGACGAGTGGTAAAGTCATGGATGGCGGCGACCATCACGCACGGAGTCCCCAAACAACAGCGGCAACGGCAACAGCGACGAGGCCCGCGCCTTGGAGCATACGGCGCGGCCAGCGGGCTTGGACAAAACGCGCGCCGAGGCACAGCACGACGCCAGCGAGGGCGAGCACGGCGAGATGGTCGGGACTCGTCACCAAATGCCGTGCGTCCACCGCAGCCCAATCATGGCCGGGATGCGCGGACGCGGAGAGTGCGAAGGCAGTCGTAGCCGCCGACGTGAGGAGGCGGACTTTGAGGCGTGAGCCAAGGGTTACACGCCACCCCTCACCCCGACCCTCTCCCCTCATCCGATGAAGGGAGAGGGAGGAGAAGCGGTTCGTGCGGCTGCGGTCAGATGGGTTGCTCATACAGTCAGGTGCAGTTTGACGAGGTCGTCGTTGAGTTGGGCGATGGGGCCGGAGGCTACGATGGAGCCGCGATCCATGATGTAAAAGTTGTCCCCGACCGCGAGGCAGAAGTCGAGGTATTGCTCGACGAGGAGGATGCTGATCTTGCCCTCCTGTTTGATCTTCACGAGCGTGTCGCCGATCAGGTCAATGATGTTGGGCTGGATGCCCTCGGTCGGCTCGTCGAGGATGAGCACCTTGGGGTCAGTGAGCAGGGCGCGGGCGATGGCGAGCTGCTGCTGCTGGCCACCGCTGAGCACGCCGCCCTTGCGCTGGAGAAACTCCTTGAGGATGGGGAACAGCTCGAGCACGCGGTCCACCTGGCCGTTCGCCTTCGCGCCGTGGACCACGAGACTGAGCTTCAAATTCTCCCAGACCGTGAGGTGCGGGAAGATGTCGCGCCCCTGCGGCACGTAGCCAACCCCGTCACGAGCGCGCTCGTCAGGCCGGCAGCCGGTGAGATTCTTGCCGGCCAGCGTCACGGTGCCGGAGTCCGCCTGCACGAGGCCGATGATGCTCTTGAGCGTGGTGGTCTTGCCGACGCCGTTGCGGCCCATGAGGCAGACGAGGCTGCGGTCCGGGACTTCGAGGCTGACGCCGCGCAGGATGCGGGAGCCGTCGTAGGAAACGTTGATGTCGGAAAGGGTCAGCATGGGAAGTAATTAGTGATTAGTGATTAGTCTCCGAGCGATCAACGCGGTCCCTTCCGCGCACTCATTACTAATTACTAAGCACTTCTTCATTGGGTTCACGCCTTCTTCTTGCGACCGAGATACACCTCGATGACGCGCTCGTCGTTCTGCACCTGGTCCACGGTGCCTTCACAGAGGACATGGCCCTGGTGGAGGACGGTGACTTTGCGGGCAATCTGCCGGACGAAGGTCATGTCGTGCTCGATGACGACGATGCTGTGCTTGCCTTCGAGACTCATCAACAGCTCGCCGGTTTTGTGCGTCTCCTCGTCGGTCATGCCGGCGGCAGGTTCGTCCACGAGGAGGAGCTTCGGATTCTGCGCAAGCAACATGCCGATTTCGAGCCACTGCTTCTGGCCGTGGGAGAGCAGGCCGGCCTTCGTATCGGCCTTGTCCACCAGACCGATGGTCTTCATCACCTCATGGATGCGGTCGCGCTGCTCGGAGGAGATGCGCGAGAAGAGGCATGACCAGAGGCTGCGGCTGCCTTCGAGCGAGAGCCAGATGTTCTCGAAGACCGTGCTGTCCACATAAACCGAGGGCGTCTGAAACTTGCGGCCGATGCCGAGGCGGTTGATTTCGTATTCGTTCAGCTCGGTGAGGTCGGTGTCCTTGCCAAACTCGACTTTGCCCACGTCCGGCGCGGTGCGGCCCGTGATGAGATCGAGCATGGTGCTCTTGCCCGCGCCGTTCGGGCCGATGACCACGCGCAACTCGCCCGTGTCCATGTAGAAGTTCAGGTCGTTGATGGCCTTGAAGCCGTCGAACGATTTTGTGACGCCCTCGATGGTCAGGATGAATTCTTTGTGCGCGGTCACGGGTCAGGAGGGCTTGGCTTTGGCGGGTTCGGCGGCTGGTGCTTCACCCTCGGCGGGTGCCGCTGCGAGGGGCGCGTCATCGCCATTCGGCTTACGAGTGAAACGCGCCTTCAACTCACGCAATTGATCCGGGATGCCGACAATTCCCTTCGGCATGAAGAGCGTCACGAAGATGAACAGCAGGCCGAGGATGTAAGGCCACTGTTCGGCGAAGGCGTGCGTGGCATAGCTTTTGAGCGCGTTGATGCTGACTGCGCCAAGGATGGGGCCGATGAGGTTCTGGCGTCCGCCCACGGCGCACCAGACCACGGCTTCGAGCGATTTTTCCGGGGCCATTTCGCTGGGATTGATGATGCCCACCTGCGGCACGAAGAGCGCGCCGCCCAGAGCCGCGATGACGCCAGCCACGACGAAGACGAAGAGCTTGAAGTGCGCCGTGGCATAGCCGCTGAAGAGCACGCGGTTTTCGGAGTCGCGGATGGCGCGTTGGATGAGGCCGAACTTGGTCGTGTTGAGCCAGCGGCAGAACAAATACACGAGCAGCAGCAGCACGCCGGATGCGATGTAGAGCGTGCGCTTCGTCGTGGGCGCATTCACGTCGAAGCCGAGGATGAACTTGAAATCCGTCAGCCCGTTGTTGCCGCCGAAGGTGAAGTCGTTGCGGAAGAACATCAGCGTCGCCGCGTAGGTCAACGCCTGGCTGAGGATGGAGAAATAGACGCCCTTGATGCGCGAGCGGAAGGCCAGCCAGCCGAAGATGTAGGCGACCACCGCCGGCACCACGACGACCATCAGCGCGGCGAACCAGAAGTGCTTGAAGGGAATCCAGTGCGGCGGGAGGCCGCCGGTTTCCGGGAAGCGCTTCGGAAATTCGAGGAACACCATGAAGTCCGGGATGTCGGCCTTGTATTGGCCGAGCTTCCCAATCATCAGCATCAGGTTCATGCCGAGGCAGTAGCCGCCGAGCGAGAAGAAGAGGCACTGGCCGAGGCTGAGGATGCCGGTGTAGCCCCAGAGCAGGTTCACGCCCATGGCGAGCACGGCGTAGGTGAGATACTTGCCGTAAACGCTGAGGGTGAAGGTGCTGACGTGCAGCGGGCTGTTCGCGGGCAGAAAGGCGTTCAAGCCGGGGAGGACGCCCAGCACGACGAACGCCACGACGGCGACGCAGGCGACTTCACGTTTCGACAACGAGAGCTTCATGTGAACCAGCGGACCAGCCAGCGACGGTATTTCATTCCCAAACCGAGTCCCCAGCCGCAGACCCGGCCGAACACCACGCGCAGCCGGCCGGGCCGTGCGGCCGCGTCAGACAGGGGGATGCGCGTGGTGTCCGTCATCCTTCAAGGCTGCGGGTGCGCACGGCGAACAGACCGGCCGGCCGCCATTGCAGGAACAGGATGATGCCGGCCAGCACGGTGATTTTGCCCAGCACCGCGCCGAGCCACGGCTGGAGAATCTGATCGGTCACACCCACGCCGAGCGAGGCGCAAACAGTTCCAACCAGATTGCCCACGCCACCCAGCACCACGATCATGAAGCAGTCCACGATGTGGCTTTGGCCAAGGCTTGGGCCGACATTGCCAATCTGCGAGAGGCACGCGCCGGCCATGCCCGCGAGGCCGGAGCCGAAGGCGAAGGTCATCATGTTCACGCGGTCGGTGCGCACGCCGAGCGCGGAGGCCATCTGGCGGTTTTGCATCACCGCGCGGATTTGCAGGCCGAGGCTGGTGCGCGTGAGCAGCAGATAGGTGCCCAGCACGATGAACACCGCGAAGCCGATGACGAAGATGCGGTTGTAGGCGAAGAGCACGTCATGCACGACATAGCTGCCGCTCAACCAAGTCGGCGAGTTCACCTGCACGTTGGCCGCGCCGAAGATGTGGCGGAACACCTGCTGCAACACGAGGCTCACGCCCCACGTGGCGAGGAGGGATTCCAGCGGGCGCTTGTAGAGGAAGCGGATCACGCCGCGTTCCAGTGCCAGGCCCACGAGACCCGAGACCAGAAATGCCAACGGGAGCGCGGCCATGAAGTAAGCATCGAAGCCCGCACCCGAGCCGCCGAATTTTGCGCGGAAAAGATTTTGCGTCACGTAGGTGGTGTAGGCGCCGACCATGATGAGTTCGCCGTGCGCCATGTTGATGACGCCCATGAGGCCGAAGGTAATGGCCAGGCCGAGGGCGGCGACGAGGAGCACGGCGGCGAGGCTGAAGCCACGGAAGGCGGTGCCGAAGAGGTTGCCCATCGAGATATAGAATTCGATGTCGGCGACGGACTTGCGGACGGATTCAAGCGTCTCCTGGCCAAACTTCGCGGTGTCTGCCTTGGCGTCCTTTTTGAGTTTCTGGAGAAATTGAAGCGAGTTGATGGAGCGCAGCTCGCCCAGCCGGCGGATGGCGGGCGCGCGGACCTTCGGGTCATCGTCAGCAATACGCGTGAGGGCGACGGCTTCCTCCAGCGCACGGCGGACTTCCCTGTCGGTTTCCTTGGGCAGGCGGGCCTCGAAGAAGGGGAGATACTCGGCGTTTTGTTCCTGGCCCAGCTTCGTCACGGCATCGCGACGCATTTTCGGATTTGGATTGCCGAGCGAGAAGAGGTCGAGCGTGGTCTTGATGGCCTTGCGGAGCTTCGAGGTGGTGTCAACGGCGGTCAGGTCGTTGGCGGCGAACTTGAGCGGCTTGCCGGCGGGGTCTTTCAGTTGTTCGCCATCGGACAAGCGCAGGGCGCGCGCCAGCCCGTCGCCGTCGGTCTGCGCGTCGAGCATGAAAGGCGTGCGGGTGTCGTTGGTCTCGTAGATGAAGACGCCGCCCTGCCGCCACGCGGAGAGGGCCTGCTCGACAATCGGGTCGGCTCCCGCGTCCACGAGTTTCTTGACCAAGTCAATCTGCTTGCCGGCATCGTCTGTGAGCAATGCCTCGATGAGCGTGGCACGATGCGGGGAAGGGGCCGGCACGGGCGCGGCGGTAAGGGGGCGAAGCTGAACCAACAGGACGATGCAGAGCAGGAGGAATCGAGCGGCAGTTTGGGTCGCCGGGCGGACGGGGCTGGGTATCACGACGAGTTGGCGAGGGGCTGTCTCTTTCTGGTTGGAAGGGGAGGCGGGCGAATGCACGCGCCCGCCTCCCCGCAGAACTAACAGTCAAACAACAACAACCTATTTCTTCGTCAGGAACTTCTCGCTGAACGGCTCGCCGGCGACCGCGCCGAGCGACTTGATGATCTTGAACTGTCCGGTCGCGAGAGTTTCACCGATGAACACCGGGTTGATGAGGTGGTGATTCGCCTGCATCGTGACCTCGCCGGTGGGGGCCTTGAACTTCTGGCCGATGAGCGCGGTGCGGACCTTGTCCACCTCGAACGTGCCGGCCTTCTCAGCGGCCTGCTTCCAGAGATACACGCCGATGCGGGAGAGGTTCATGGGGCTGCAGGTCACGCGGCCCTTGGCATCGATGCCGGTCACCTTGTAGTCCACACCGGTCACGACGGGGGCCTTGATCCACTTCATGAAGTCACCGACGAACTTGGTGTTCTCCGGGGACTTGATGGACATGAAGTAGGTCCAGCAACCAAGGTGGCCGACGAGCTGTTTGGCGGGCAGGCCGCGGAACTCATCCTCCGAGATGGAGAAGGAGACGACCGGGCAGTTCTCCGAGGTGAGGCCCGCGTTGGCGAACTCCTTGAAGAACGGCACGTTGGTGTCGCCGTTGAGCGTGCTGATGATGCAGGCCTTGCCGCCGGCGGCGAATTTCTTCACCGAGGCGACGATGGTCTGGTAGTCCGTGTGGCCGAACGGCGTGTAGATTTCCTCGATGTCCGAGTCCGGGATGCCCTTGGACTTCAGATACTGCTTGAGGATCTTGTTGGTCGTGCGCGGATAGACGTAGTCCGAGCCAAGGAGGAAGAACTTTTTCTTGCCCTCCGCGAGCATGTAATCCACCGCCGGCACGGCCTGCTGGTTCACGGCTTCAGCGGTGTAGAAGATGTTCTTGGACAACTCTTCGCCCTCATACTGCACGGGGTAGAAGAGCAGCCCGTTGTTGCGCTCGAACACAGGGAGGCAGGACTTGCGGCTGACGGAAGTCCAGCAGCCGAATACGACGGAAACCTTGTCCTTCACGAGCAACTGCTCGGCCTTTTCGGCGAACAGCGGCCAGTTGGACGCGGGGTCCACGACGACGGGCTCGATGAGCACGTTCTTGCCGCCGACCTTGACGCCGCCGGCCTTGTTGATCTCGTCGAACGTGAAGAGCAGCACGTCCTTGAGCGAGGTTTCGCTGATGGCCATGGTGCCGGACAGCGAATGGAGGACACCGACTTTGACTTTTTCCGCCGCCTGCGCGGTGACGCCGAGGGCGAGGGCCGCAAGCGCGGCGAGGATTTTCTGGGTTTTCATGGAGGGGATTACTGTGGGGATTGGAGTTTCAGGTTTACCAAGGTTTGAGTTTTAGGGGACAGGTTTAGAACGAGTAGGAGACGCCCATGCCGCCAATCCAGCGGCTGTTGGCGCCGTCGAAGCCGCCACTGAGTGAAGTCCGGTCATACCGGATCTCTGGCTGTAGTTTTAGGCTTGGATGCAGCTTGTAGTTGGCCGTGAAGGTGACGCTCAGAAGATTTTGCCCGGTATTGGCCGGGAATCGAAAAGCCGCCACAGGACCCACTCCGCCAGTGGCGAACCCGTCGTTGTCCTTCACGTAGTCGGCGCGGAGGGCCACGCCCACTTTTTCGCACAAGTCAGCCGTGAGCCATCCACCGACAGACCAGTAGTCCTGGCCGCCAACGGGCTTGGTTTGCACGCTGAACAGGTCAATCTCGGTGGCCAGCGTCAAATTGTATTTCTCGGTGAGCTGGCGGGACGCGAGGATGGAACCACCGACGATCTGGCCAAAGGGCTCATAGCCGCCGAAGCCAATGAAGTTAATGCCGGTTTTCGCATCGGGCTTCCAGCCCAAGCTGGCCATGCCGATCTTGCCGCTGTTGTCATCCGCCAAACCTGTGTAGAGGCCGTTCTGAACGCGCACATTGAGATTCCATTGATCGCTGAAGGCATAACCAAGCTGAACGCCAGCGGCCGGTCCGTTGCCCGTGTAGAACCACTGGTTGCCTTGTGAAAAGTTAGCATTAACCACGCCCCCATCACCCGACTCCCAGTTCAGCAACGAGATCAGATGGCCGGCCTTAATGTTTAAGCCGGTGCCGACGGGCACATGCACCTCAATGTAGGCATCGCGCAGGCTCTCCACGCCCTGGGCAGCGGCGCC
>VHCN01000010.1 GCA_016871675.1 Verrucomicrobiota bacterium | reverse complement strand
GGACTCGAAGTATTTCGCCGTGGGCAAGCTCGGCCGCGACCAGGTGGCCGACTACGCCGCGCGCAAAGGCCAGGCCCTCGCCGAAGCCGAGCGCTGGCTCGGCCCGTGGCTGAACTACGACCCGGCGGCGAAATGATGCGGTGGTTTGGCCGCACAACGACCCTCGGGCCGATCTGGAGATCGCCGCTCCTCACGCGAAGCCCAGTTCCTTCGCCACGCCCTGCATCGCGGCGATGACGTGCTGGATGTGGTCGTCGAGCGGCAGGCCGAGCAACGCGGCGCCTTGCTCGATGTCCTCGCGCTTCACGGCGGCGGCGAAGGACTTCTGCTTCATCTTCTTTTTCACGCTGCCCGGGGCCATGCCCGCGAGTTTCTCGGGCCGCACGTAGGCGACGGCGGTGATGAAGCCGCTCAATTCATCCACGGCGAAGAGCGCCTTGCGAATCGGGCGGTCGCGCGGAAACTCGGCGAGATTCCACTCCGCGTGCGAGAGGATCGCGCCGGTGATTTCCTCGTCCACGCCATGCGCGCGGAGGATCGCCGCCCCCTCGCGTGTGTGCGCCGGCGGTTCGGGCCAGCGCTCGTAGTCGAAGTCGTGCAGCAGTCCCGTCAATCCCCATTGTTCGATGTCGGCGCCGAAGTGCGCGGCGTAGTGGCGCATCGCGGCCTCGACGCCGAGCGCGTGCTTGCGCAGCGACTCGGATTGCGTGAACTCGGCGAGGAGGCTCCAGGCTTGGTCGCGGGTCATGGCGGTGGAACGGGTGGCGGTTGACGGGCTGCATATCGAAATCCGCGCCGCGAATCCAGCGGGTAATCGCAGCCGGACGAGGCTTGCCCTCGGGTTGCGGTTCGCTACAGTCCGCGCACCAACCATGAAGACCCGACTGTTCATACCCCTCCTCGCCACCAGCGCGCTTCTCGCGCTCACCACCGCCTCCGCCGCCGACAAGGACTGGATCGTGCTTTTCGACGGCAAAGTCAGCGAGCGTCTGCGCGGCTTCAAGCAGGAGGGATTCCCCGACAAGATGTGGATCATCGATGGCAACGCGCTCAAGACCGTGCCCGGCCGCGGCGTGGACCTCATCACGAAGGACAAATTCAAGGACTTCGAGCTCGAGCTCGAATGGAAGGTTGCGCCGGGCGGCAACTCCGGCGTGATGTATCGCGTGAACGAATCGGTCGGCAACGCCTCGTGGCACACGGGACCGGAGATGCAGATTCTCGACGACGACAAGCACGGCGACGGCAAGAACCCGAAGACGAGCGCCGGCTCGCTTTACGCGCTCATCGAGCCGAACGCGAAAAAGAAACTCAAGCCCGTGGGCGAGTTCAACTCGGCGAAGATCGTGTTCAAGGACAACCGCGTCGAGCACTGGCTCAACGGCGAGAAGGTGGTCGAGTTCAAGTGGGGCAGCCCCGACCTGCAGCAGCTCATCACCAAGAGCAAGTTCGCCGGCATGCCGCGGTTCATGAAGGAGGATGAGGGCCACATCACGTTCCAGCATCACGGCCAGGAATTCTGGCTTCGCAACGTGCGCGTCCGCCGGCTGTAACGCGCGCGCGGGCCGCCGGCTGCGTTTTCGGCGAGTGTGAACGAACGCTGACGGCTTCAAGGTTGACGCGACTCTCATCGCTCCTACGATGGCCGCGCTTTTCGCCGACCATGAGCTCGACCAAGTCCACCGCTGACATTCCGGTCTTTCCGCCGCCTGCCGCAGCCTCGCAGCGCGCGCACGTCAAGTCCCTCGCCGAGTATTGCGGGCGCTACGCGGAGTCCATCAAGGACACGGACGCGTTCTGGGCGGGCGAGGCCGCGCGCATTTCGTGGTTCGGCAAGTGGGACAAGGTCGCCGACTGGGACTTTCACACGGTGGACATCAAGTGGTTCACCGGCGGCAAGCTGAACGCCTGTTACAATTGCGTGGACCGCCACGTCGAAGCCGGGCACGGCGCCGTGACCGCGCTCCTCTGGGAGGGCAACGACCCGGAAGACACGCGTCGCGTCACCTACGCCGAGCTGCACGCACAGGTGCAGCGCGCCGCCAACGCGCTCAAATCCCTCGGCGTGCGCAAGGGCGACCGCGTGTGCATCTACTTGCAGATGATTCCCGAGCTCGCGGTCGCGCTGCTCGCGTGCGCGCGCATCGGCGCGGTGCACTCGGTCGTGTTCGGCGCGTTCTCGGCGGACTCGCTCGTCACGCGCATCAACGATTCCTCGTGCAAGCTCATCATCACGCAGGACACCGGCGTCCGCGGCACCAAGTGCGACATCCCGATGAAGGCCAACGCGGACAAGGCCGCGCCGCGCACACCGTCCGTGGGGAAAATCCTTGTCGTGCGTCGCACCGGAACACCCGTCGAGATGCAGCCCGGCCGCGATGTGTGGTGGCACGAAGCCCTCGCCGCCGCCGCGCCCGAGTGCAAGCCGGAGGTGATGGACGCCGAGGACCCGCTGTTCATCCTCTACACGAGCGGTTCGACCGGGAAGCCCAAGGGCGTGCTGCACACCACGGGCGGCTACCTCACCTACGTCGCGAGCACGCATCACTACGTGTTCGATTACCAGCCCGGCGAGACTTACTGGTGCACGGCGGACATCGGCTGGGTCACGGGCCACAGCTACATCATTTACGGGCCGCTCGCCAACCGCGCGACCACGCTCATGTTCGAAGGCGTGCCGAACTTCCCCGACTTCGGCCGGTTCTGGCAGGTCGTCGCGAAGCACAAGGTGAACATCTTCTACACCGCGCCGACGGCGTTGCGGGCGCTGATGAAGGAAGGCGACGCATGGCCGCAGGCGCACGACCTCACCTCGCTGCGCCTGCTCGGCACCGTGGGCGAACCCATCAAGGAGCCGGAGTGGAACTGGTATTTCAAAGTCATCGGCCAGTCGCGCTGCCCCATCGTGGACACGTGGTGGCAGACCGAGACCGGCGGCATCCTCATCTCGCCGCTGCCGGGCGCGACACCGACCAAGCCCGGCTCGGCGACGCTGCCGCTCTTTGGCGTGCAGCCCGCGCTCGTGGACGACTCGGGCGCGGAACTCACCGGCAACGACGTGCGCGGCAACCTTTGCCTCAAGGCGAGCTGGCCGGGCCAGATGCGCACCGTGTTCGGCGACCACCAGCGGTTCGTGGACACTTATTTCAAGCGCTTTCCCGGAAAGTATTTCACCGGCGACGGCTGCTGGCGTGACGCGGACGGCTACTATTGGATCACGGGCCGCGTGGACGACATCCTCATCGTCTCAGGCCACAACATCGGCACGGCGGAGGTCGAGGGTGCAATCGGCGCGCACCCGTCCGTGGCCGAGGCCGCGGTGGTCGGCTACCCGCACGACATCAAGGGCTACGCCATCTACGCCTTCGTCACGCTCAAGACCGGCCAGGCCGCGGGCGACGGCGTGAAGAAGGAGATCAACGCCAAGGTCCGCGAGATCCTCGGCCCGCACGCGACCCCGGAGAAAATCCAGTTCACCGACGGCCTGCCGAAGACCCGTTCCGGAAAAATCATGCGTCGCATCCTGCGCAAGATCGCCGAGAACGAGTTGGACCACCTCGGCGACATCTCGACGTTGGCGGATCCAGCCGTGGTCGAGTCACTGGTAAAGGGGCGGGTCTGAACACTGAGGACGCGGGGAGAAGAGCTGATGTCACGCGCCCGGTTGCGCGAACCAGGGCGGCCGACCTGCGGCCCGTTCACGGGCACGAAAAAGGCGGCCGGCCTTTCGGCCGACCGCCTCGTGATTCGTTGTCAGTGAGGACTACTTCTTCGGGGCGTTGCACTTCGGGCAGATTTCCTTCTTCGCGGAGGCTTCCTTGCAGCACTTGTGCTCGCACTTGTCGGCGCCACCGGCCTTGTCGCAGCAGCCACCCTTCTTGATTTCCTTCGGCTTGTCCTGCGCCATTGCAACGGCGAGGGACATCGCGAACGCGAACGCGGCCACGGTCAGAACTTTGGTCAGCTTCATAGCATTTCCTTTCGACTACCGGTCAACTGTCTGATGTTTTGCCCAACCATCCGACACATCGCCCGGGCACCATGCCGGGGCGACGTCGGGTGCGGTTTAGACGGGCGAATGGTTGGCATATTCAGAACTGCTTGTCTACTGCCTCTTGGCCGGTTTCGGACCCCGTTTCCCGGAGAATCGACCCAATTCCCGACCTCACTTTGGGCAGAGACCCACGGCGTGCCATTGAAACCCGTCCCGGAACGCGCCGCAACCGCGGCTAGCCGGGGCCACGCCGGGTTTTCTCTTCCTCGCCGACTGCCCGTGTCCCATGCTGTTGCCGTGTCAGGTGTCATCGCCATCGTCGGCCGGCCCAACGTCGGCAAGTCCGCGCTGTTCAACCGCATCGCCGGCCGCCGCATCGCCATCGTCCACGACCAGCCGGGCGTCACCCGCGACCGCGTCACGGCCGAGGTCGAGTGGCACGGACGGCCTTTCACGCTCGTGGACACGGGCGGCATCGGGCTGCTGCGCGGGGAAAAAGCGCAGGACGTCATCGTCAAGGCCGCGCTGGAGCAGGTCGAACTCGCAATCGAGGCCGCGCACGCGGTCATCCTCGTGGTGAACGTGCAGGAGAGCGTGGCGCCGCTGGACTTGGAAGTGGCGTCCCGTTTGCGCCGCAGCGGCAAGCCCGTCCTCGTCGCCGTGAACAAGGCCGACAACCACCCGGCGAGCGAACAATCGATTGAGTTTTCACAACTGGGCTTTGAAAAACTCTTCCCCGTGTCCGCCATTCACGGGTTGGGGATTGATCACCTTGTCACCGAGACGCTCAAGCTGCTGCCGCCGTGGAATCCGCCGGACGAGCACGCCCCCGCAACCGGGGCGGCCGAGGCCCCGCGGCCACTCCGACTTGCGATCGTCGGCCGGCCCAATGTCGGCAAGTCCTCGATCATCAACGCGCTCACCCGAAGCGAACGGGTCGTCGTGAGCCCGATCCCAGGCACCACGCGCGACGCGGTGGACGTGCCATTCTCCGTCGAGACCGACGGCGTGAAGCAGAACTACGTGCTCGTGGACACCGCGGGCATGCGCAAGGCGCGGCGCGTGGACGACTCGGTCGAGTTCTTCAGCGTCCAGCGGACGGTCGAGTCCATCGAACGCGCCGACCTCGTCGTGCTTGTCATGGACGCCGAGAGCGGCGTGCTCGAGCAGGACAAGAAGATCGCCGACAAGATCGTGGACGCGCGCAAGGCGTGCATCCTCGTCGTCAACAAATGGGACCTGGTGGCCGAGGCGGTGCGCCAGGCGCGGATGGAGGAGATCGAACGGCGGCTGAGCAAATCCGGCCGCGCCGCGCCCAAGAGGATGACGACGCTGGCGGAGTTCGGCGAATGGGTGCAGGAGAAGCTGTTCTTCCTCGACTACGCGCCGGTCATCTTCACGTCGGCCAAGGATGGGTTCCAACTCGACCGGTTGCTGGAATCGGTCCGTTACGTTGCGGCCCAGTTGCAGCAAAAGGTCCCCACCGCGCTGCTCAACCGCACGCTGCAGGACTTCATCGAACGCCGCCAGCCCGTGAGCACCCAGGGCCACCGGCTCAAGTTCTTCTATGCGACCCAGGTGCGGCAGGCGCCTCCAACCTTCCTGTTGTTCGTGAACCGGGACGAACTCTTCTCGCGGCCCTACGAGAAAAACCTCGCCGACCACCTGCGGAAAACCTTCGGCTACGAAGGCTGCCCGCTCGTGCTCGTGCCCAAGCCGCGCCCGAAACACGAATGGTCCGAGGACGACAGCAGGAAGACCCAAATCCGACCGGCGAGAACCTCCGGGCCACTCCGCGAAAAGGGCCGCCCGGGCTCCAAACCGCGCCCCGGTGGCGCCCGGCACGCCAAGCCCGGCTCCGAATGGCCTCGCGCGAAGGACAACCGGCCGCGACACGCTCGCGACCGGACGCGGCGCTGATGCCTCGGGGCTTCACCCGCGAGGCCCGGCGCAGTCGAACAGTTGCCGCTCGCGGATCATCCGCGCCACCTCCTGCCCGGCTCCGATCTCGACGAACGTGCCGTATCTGGTTGCGTCGAGATTGACCTGAAGCGCCTTCTGGTTCGTGCCCGGAACTTCGCGGCTCATGCGAGCGGGAGGATGTATCCGCGCCCGGTGGGCGCGAGTTGGAAAACGCGGTGCGCGGACAGTTTTCGTATTCAGAAGACGGTCACGGGCACGCGCAAGAAACGGTGCCATCACCGTCTGAACCCTGAATGCTGAATACTCCCCCTCACCGCGCGCCGGTCCCGAGCAGCACCGCCGGCACGGTGCGCGCGAGAATCTTGAAGTCGAGCCACAACGACCAGTTGTCGATGTATTCGAGGTCGAGCCGCACCCATTCGGTGAAGCTGCTCACGTTGTTGCGCCCGCGAATCTGCCACAGGCACGTGAGTCCGGGCTTCACGCTCAGCCGCCGGCGGTGCGCCGGATCGTCGAAGCGCCGCACCTCGCCCACCGGCAGCGGCCGCGGCCCGACGAGGCTCATCTCGCCGCGCAGCACGTTCCATAATTGCGGCAGCTCATCCACGCTGTAGCGCCGGAGCAGGCGGCCCAGCGGCGTCACGCGCGGGTCGTTGCTCACCTTGAACACGGGGCCGGACATCTCGTTGAAGGCCGCAAGCTCCGCCTGCCGCTGCTCTGCGTCGCCCTCCATCGTGCGGAACTTGAGCATCGTGAATGGCTGGCCGTTGAGCCCGCAGCGCGCCTGCCGGAAGAGCGCCGGGCCGCGCGACGTGAGCCGGATCAGGAGCCCGATCACCAGCATCGGCACCGCGGCCGCCGCGAGGAACACGAACGCGCCGACCACGTCCACCACCTGCTTCACCACGCTCTGCCACGCAAGCTCCGGCACCGTGCGGAACACCAGCGTGGGCCGGCCGAGCAGGTCGTCCGCGGTCGTCTGCGAAATCTGTGTCCGGAAAAAATCCGCCAGCAGGCACGCCTCCACACCCTCCAGCTCGCAGATTTGAATGGCGCGCTCGACGTGCTCGAACACCGTGTGGCGCGCGCTGAGCACGACCGTGTTGGCCGAGTGCTCGTGCAGCAGGCCGGCGAGCTGCTCCACCGGGGTCGTCGTGGGATCGAGCCGCGCGAGCACCTCGACCTGTTCGGCGGCTTCGCCACGAAACTCGGCCGCGAGCTTGTCCGTTTCATCCACGGGCCCGACGAGAATCACCCGCCGGAGGTTTTGGGCCGCGCCAAGCTTCGTCGCGCCCCAGCGCCGCTGGAGCTCCTCCTTGGCGAACACGAGCGCGAAACTTGTGAACCCAAACAGGATCGGCACCGACCGCGACGGCAGGTCGCGCGCCAGAAACATCACAAGCACGAGCCCCATCACGGCGAGCACGCACGACTTGAACAGCAGCCACGCCGTTTGGCCGCGCGACGCTCCCGCCGCCCGGCGGTAGAAGCCCTGCGTCCACAGGACAAACCCCGCCAGCGGCATGGTGAACACAAACAGCCAGAAGTAATCCTCCCACGGTCCGATGCGCCGGGTGCCGCCGAAAACCTCAAGTTCCCAGTGCGAACGGATGACATGCGCCAGCCAGAACCCGATGGCGAACAGGCCGGCGTCCTGGAACAGTTGCAGCCGGTGTCGGAGTTGTCGCTGGCGGCGGAGCATGGCTTGGAGTCAGACGCGTGCGCGCGGGTGATAGCTCAATTTAACGGCGGGCCCGCGGCAAGTTGAAACTCGGGAACCGAGGCCGCGATAAAGTCCTTGAGCCGCGCAAAGGTGGCCTCCTCCGCGCCCGGCGCGCACGAGGCGAAGCAGATCACATACGCCCACCGTTGCACGAGCCCGGTGCGCAACTGTTGCAGCGCGCCCGACCACATCCGCTCGCGATGGTCCGCCGTCACCGCGCCGTCGGCCACGAACCAATACACGAACACGCCGCCTCGCGCGACGGGGACGCCGCGCTCGTCGCGGAAGCGGCCGGAGAGCCGGAGCCTCATCACGGGCAGGTTGTAGGCGCGGGGAAGAGTCATCGCCACCGAGGTTGTGTCGCTGCTGTCAATCTGCCACCCGGAGCCGGTGAGACAATACTGTGGTTGATGTAGACTCGTGCGGTCGGCGCCCATCAGCACGACTTGCGAGTCCACCTTGAAGCCGTCACGCGCCGTGTAAACGCGGTGCGCGAAGACGGTGTCCTTCGGAAGCATCGTGTGCACGACCGCCGGCACCGGGACCGGCGCGGACGTGTAATCGAGCACGCGCTCCGGCAGGGCCACGGTGTTCGTCGCGATGATCTGTCCGCCCTCGCCGCGCACCGGCGCGGCGACAAGCTTCACGCCGGGCGCGGCGAGTTTCTGGTTCGTCCGCTGTCGGTGCAAGAACGCCGACGTGAGGCCAATCAACACCAGCACCGACACCGCAAGAAGGGCAAGGCGCCCGGCCGGCACAGGCGCTGCCGAGTCAGCAGGAGCGGGTTCCGCCGGGCGGCCGCTCGCACCGGCCCCCCCCGTCCCATCGGCCCCATCCTCCCGCAGCCAGCGGCCCAACGCGAACACGCCCGCCATCGCCGGCACATACGGCAGCAGGCTCAGCCACGGGCTCGTGTGGACGGCGTTGCCCGCCTTCTGCCCGAACGCATCGGCCGCGATGATGATGCACAACAGCCGCAGCACATTCGCCGCGACCGCGATGGGAACCGCCGAAAGGATCAACACCGCGCGCTTCCACGGCCTTCGGAATCTCACGAACCCATACACCGCCGCGATGGCCGCGATCGCCGTGAGGCTCCGGATGCCGCTGCACGCCGCCGCCACTTCGTAGTGGAAGCGCCCCGCCGGGTCCACGATGGCCGTGCCCGATTGCGTGACGTCGAGCCCGAGGAACACGTGCGAAAGCGCCACCGTGATCTTCGTCGCCAGCAGGCGCAGCGGAAAGGTCGCGGCATCGCCGACGTTCGCCATCGGCACGCAAAAGGCGAACATCACAAACGGAAAAAAAGTCGCGCGAAGCCAGGCCGCGCCCCACATGAGTCCCGTGATCGCCCAGAGCCCGGCGAAGAACGCCACCACCGACACGCGCGCCTGTTGCAGGACGAACCCCGCCGCGTGCAGCGAGATCATCAGCTTCACGAGCGCCAGCGCCGGCCACCACGGGCGCTTGGGCAGCGCCAGCAGTTCGTCGCGCCGCCACCACAGCAACGCCAGCACGACCAGCGGGATGAAGTAGCCGTGCTGGTCGTCCGCGTTCGAGCGCCACGCATTCTCCATCCACAAGAACAGGCTCGGCGTGCGGACGTAGCCGAGCGTCGAGTTGCCCTGCCAGTGGAACAGCGCGACCCACGCGCCGAGCAGCGCGAGGAACACCGCCTTGCGCGGCATCGCCGCCCACACGCGCGCGGCTTCGGACTGGAAATCCCCGCCGGCTTGCGGGCTGGTTGTGGGGGTTTCGGCCATGTGGCGCCGCACAATAGCGCAGTCGCAAGCGCGGGTGAAGCGGCGTGCGCGGCTCAGCGCGCCCGCGCCATCTGGTCGTGAATCCAGCGGTAAGTCTCTTCCAGCCCGTCGCGCAAGCGCGTGTCGGGCTCCCAGCCGAAGACCTGCCGGATGAGCGTGTTGTCGCTGTTGCGGCCGTTCACGCCCTTGGGCGCGGAGAGGTTGTAGCTGCGCTGCAGTTTGATGCCGGCGATGGACTCGGCGATGTCCACCAGCTGGTTGATGCTCACCAGCTCGCTGCTGCCGATGTTGATGGGCTCCACAAATTCACTCGCGGTGAGCATCTGCGTGCCCTTCAGACAGTCGTCGATGAACATGAAGCTGCGGGTCTGCCGGCCGTCGCCCCAGATTTCAATCTCGTGCCGCCCGGTGAGCTTCGCCGTGATGACCTTCCGGCAGATGGCCGCGGGCGCCTTCTCGCGGCCGCCATCGAACGTGCCATGCGGTCCATAGACGTTGTGGTAGCGCGCGATGCGCGTCGCGAGCCCGTAGTCCTCCCGGTAATGACGGCACATCCGCTCGCTGAAAAGTTTCTCCCACCCGTAGCCATCCTCGGGCATCGCGGGATAGGCGTCGGCCTCCTTCAACGCGGTCACGTTCTCGTCGCGCTGCTTGTCGGCGTTGTAAACGCACGCCGACGACGCGAAGAAAAACCGCTGCGCGCCCGCGTCGCGCGCGGCCATGAGCAGGTGCGTGTTGATGAGCACCGAGAGCATGCACAGCGCCTTGTTGTGCTCGATGAAGCCCATGCCGCCCATGTCCGCCGCGAGGTTGTAAATCGTTTGCGCCCCGCGCGCCGCCTGCCCGCACGCGGCCTTGTCCTGCAGGTTGAGCTGGAGATTCTCCGCCGCCGGGAACCTCTGGAACCACTCGTCGAACGGCTTCACGTCCACCGCGCGGACGCGCGCGCCCTGACGTAGCAATTCGCCGGTCAGGTGCCCGCCGATGAACCCGCCCGCGCCGCACACAACGATCAATTCGGATGCCATGGGGTGTTGGGAATTCTCAGTCCGCCGTCGGATGCCACAGTTCGCGAAGCGCGCGCTCCGCCGCCGGCACGTCCGTCCCGTGGCCGATGGGAATGTAACGAATGCCCGGTTGCGAGCCGAGCGAGGGATCGAGCGCGCGCCAGAAATCCACCACGGTCACGCGCGCTTTCGCGCCGAGCAGGTCGGCGGCGCGCAGGCCCCGGAACGCCGCATCCGGCGTCGCGACGAGCACGGTCGTGGCGTCGCGCAGCGCGCCGGCGACCGTGTCGCAAACTTCTGCACGGCCATTCAAGACTGCGCGCGCATTCGCCGACGCGAGCGGGTCGAACGCGACCACCTGGCGCCCCGCATCCGCCAGCGCGAGCGCGAGCGCGATGCCGGCCGACTGCTCGACCACGTCCGACTGCGGCTTGTAGGCGAGCCCGAGCACGGCGACGGCGCCCGAGGATTCGAGGCACGGCAGCAACCGCGCGACAACGCGAGCCGAGAGCCGGCGGTTGTAGGCGTCGTTCTCGCGGATGACCGCGCAGTCCGCGCCAAGCGCCTCCCCGATGAAGTTCAACGCCGCGTTGTCGCGCGGGAAGCACGGCCCGCCGAAGCCCAGCCCGCCGGTCAGGTATTTGCGCCCGATGCGCGAGTCGAGGCCGAGCGCGTCCGACACCGCGTCCACGTTCCCGCCCGGCAGGCGCTCGCACAAATCGGCGAGCATGTTCGCGAAGGAAATCTTGAGCGTGACGTAGCTGTTGAGCGCGATCTTCGCGAGTTCCGCGTTCTCGATGCTCATGCGGCGGAACGGCGCGGCGTTGAGGCACACGCGCCGGTTGATCGCCTCGAGCCGGTCGCCCGAGGCGCGGTCGAACTCGCCGACGAGGTGGAAGTCCGGGTTCAGGAAATCGCGAAGCACGCTGCCGAGCGCGATGAACTCCGGGTTGTAGCACAGGCCGAAATCCGGGCCGCAGCGCCGGCCGGAGGCTTTTTCGAGCAACGGAATCAGCCCGTGCCGCGTCGAGCCCGGCAGCACCGTGCTCGTGAGCACCACAAGGTGGTCACCGCGCTTCTGCCGCAGCGCCGCGCCGATGGCCTCGAACGACCGCGACGCATGCGCGAGGCTGAACGCACCGCGCCCGTCGCTCGGCGTCGGCACCACCACGAACGTCGCGGCGGAATGCACCACGGCGTCCTCGAAGGAAGTCGTCGCACGGAGCTGCGCGCGATGCGCCGCGATCATTTCCGCGAGACCCGGCTCGCGCACGGGCGACTGCCCGGCATTCACGCTTTGGACCGCCCGTTCGTTCACGTCCACGCCGATCACGTCGAGCCCGCGCGAGGCCATCGCCGCGGCCATGCAGGCGCCCAGCTTGCCGAGGCCGACGACGGACACCGTGTTCCCGATGGTCATGGTCATGCGGTTGGGGCCGGATCGCGCGCGGTTTGCTTCAAGTCATGGGCGCGCGCGGCGAAAGCGTAGGCGGCTTCGAGCCGGTCTACAATCACGGGCCACGAAAGTTCGGCCGCGGCAAGCTGGCGCGCGTTCGCCCCGAGGCGGGCGCGCAGCGTGGCGTCGGAGGCAAGCTGGTCGAGTTTGTCCGCGAAGTCCGTGGGCGTGTCGGAGGCAAGCAGGCCAACGTCGTGCCGCGAGAGCAGCGCCTTCATCTCCCCGACGGGATTCGTGACGATCGGTTTGCCGAGGACGAAATACTCGTTCACGCGCCCGGGCCAGCGGCCCCGGTTGGCGGGCTTGTCCACAAACGGCACCGCGAACACATCCGCGCACGCGAGCGCGCGCGGGAAATCCTCGTCGCGCACGAAGCCGAGATGGCGCACGTGACCGGCCACGCCGAGTTCCGAAATCTGGCGCTTCATCGCGGCGGAGAGTTTGCCGGTCATCATCAACACGGCGTCCGGACGCCGCTGCGCCAGCAGGCGCATCGCGCGGAGCACGGAGTCGAGCCCGAGCGTGACGTCGAGCGCGGAGAAGCCGACGACGAACGCGCCCGCGGGCAGGCCGAACTCCGCGCGGTCCGCCCCGGGGCCGGCCGTGACCGGACCCGGTGGCGCGCAGCCGTTCGGAATCCAGAAGATGCTCTCGGCCGTCACGCCGAGATCCTGCGCCCGGTCGTTCAAGCCGTGGCTGATGACGGTCGTCGCGTCGGCAAGCGTGCGGAAGTGCTCCTCATACCACGTCTCCACGCCGCCGAGGAGTTGCTGATACCACCACGGCCGCTGTTCGGCGATGAGCCCGCCGCGGCCCCACCAGTCAATCCAGTCCATCACGAGCGGCACCGGGCGGCGGCGGAGCGAGCGCAGCACGGGATGAATCGTCGCCGGCCGGCTCTCGAACGCATGGATGAGGTCAAAATCGCGGTGCCGCAGGAATCCCATCCTCCACAGGCAATCCCACAGGTCCCAGCCGGAACGCAGCCGGCCCCAGAGCAAGTCGGGGGACTCGACAATTTCCACGCCGTCCTGCCGGATGGTCGCGCCGCGAATCTTCCGCGTGTCGGCGATGCAAAGCACGGTGGGCTGATGGCCGCGGCGCGCAAGTTCCGATGCGAATTTCACGGATCGCCACGACGCCTTGAAGCGGCGGTGGTGATTGATGAGGAGGATGCGCATGGCCGGGTGGGCACGTCCGGCGAGAATCCTACGTTTTAGGCGTTACGCAATACGGGGGGAACCCGAGCCGGCGTCGCGGCGCGGGACTCGCACAAGTGCCGGTTCACCGCGTTCAAATACGCGCGCGCGCTCGCCTCGATCACGTCCGTGCTCGCGCCCTTTCCGGTGAGCGTCTCGCCGTTCCCGAAGTCCACCTTCACCGTCACCTCGCCAAGGGCGTCCTTGCCCTGCGACACGGCGCGCAACGAGTAGTCCATCAGCTTGCCGCGCGTCTTGGTGAGCCGGTCAATGGCCTTGAGCGCGGCGTCCACGGGCCCGTCCCCGAGCGCGGCGTCCTCGGCCACGCCGTCGCCCGCGCGCTTGAGACGCACGGTCGCGGTGGGCACGGTGTGGTTGCCGCTGGTGACGTTGAGGTAATCGAGCGACCACGTCTCAGGCACCTCGGCGATCTGCCCCTCGACGAGCGCCACGAGGTCGTCGTCGTAAACAAACTTCTTCTTGTCACCGATGTCCTTGAAGCGCGCGAAAATCGACGCCACGTCCGCGTCGGTCATCTTGAAGCCGAGGTGGCGCAGCCGCGCGGCGAGCGCGGCGCGACCGCTGTGCTTGGTGAGCGGCAGCTCGGTCAAGCCCCAGCCCACGTCGCGCGGATCCATGATCTCGTAGGTCTCGCGTTTCTTGAGGATGCCGTCCTGATGGATGCCCGCGCCGTGCGAGAACGCGTTCTCGCCGACGATGGCCTTGTTGCGCGGGACGAGGAAGCTGCACATCCGCGAGACGAGCCGCGAACTCTTGACGATCTCGCGCGTCTTGATGCCGGTCCCGAGGTTCTTGAAGAAGCCGCGCCGCGTGCGCAGCGCCATCACGAACTCCTCGAGCGCCGTGTTGCCGGCCCGTTCGCCGATGCCGTTGATGGTTCCCTCGACCTGCCGCGCGCCGTTCTGCACGGCCGCGAGCGAGTTGGCCACGGCCAGCCCGAGGTCGTCGTGGCAATGCGCGCTGAAGACCACGTCGCGCGCGCCGCGGGCGTTCTCGATGACGTGCCGGAACATGCGGCCGTATTCCTCCGGCGTCGCGTAGCCGACGGTGTCGGGCATGTTGATCGTCGTGGCGCCGGCGGAGATCGCGGCCTCGACGATCTTCACGAGGAAGTCGAGCTCCGTGCGCGAGGCGTCCTCGGGCGAAAACTCCACGTCCTTCACGAAGCCGCGGGCGCGCCGCACGCCCTCGACGGCGAGGCGGAGGATTTCGCTCTGCGCCTTGCCGAGCTTGTGCTCGCGGTGGATTTTCGAGGTGCCGAGGAAGACGTGGATGCGGGCGCGCCTGCCCGCGGGTTTCACAGCGGCGCCCGCGGCATCGATGTCCCTCGGCACGCAGCGCGCGAGCCCGGCGATGACCGGGCCCTTGATCTCGCGGGCGATGGTGTGGACGGATTCGAAGTCCCCCTGGCTGATGACGGGAAATCCGGCCTCGATGACATCCACGCGCAGCCGGGCAAGCTGGCGGGCGACCTCGAGCTTCTCGCGCAGGTTCATGCTGGCGCCGGGGCATTGCTCGCCATCGCGCAACGTGGTGTCGAAGATGGTGACGTGGTGGGTGTTCATGGTTGGTTTGGGCCGGGGCGGCGCGGTTTCGTCATAAAACAAAAACCCCACCGCCGTCTGGCAGTGGGGTTCGTCAAATCTCGTCTTCGCTCAGAACCCGACCGCCGCGCCGCCAAGAAGCAGCGCGCCAAGCAGTGCGAGTCGAAGGTTCCGTTCGCGAATCACGGCCGCTGGTGTAGCCGCGCGCGCAGGGCGGGTCAACGGCAAAGATGACGACGTCCCGGCGCAGCCACCTACCCGCCACGATAGACCGCCCGCGCGGTGCAGGTCTCCGCGACCACAACTTCGCGAAGCAGCGGCATCGCCGGCTTGAGGCGGTCCCAAATCCACACCGCAATCCGTTCGCTGGTCGGGTTGTCGAGGCCGGGCACGTCGTTGAGGTAGCGGTGGTCGAGCTGTTCCCAGAGCGGCTTGAACGCGGCCGAGATGTCCGCGTAATCCATCAGCCACCCGAGCTTCGGGTCGCATTCGCCCGCGACCACCACGTCCACCATGAAACTGTGGCCATGAAGGCGCCGGCACTTGTGCGCCTCGGGCAGCCCGGGCAGGAGGTGCGCGGCTTCAAACTGAAATGTTTTGCGAAGTTCGATGTGCATGGGCGCGGGGCGTGGGTTCAAAGTTGAAGGTTCAAAGTGCAAAGTCATCGGCAGCGACGGCGGTCACTGTTCCCAATCGGTCCATGTCACCAGGTCGCCGAGCGGCGGACGGCCGTCGTGACGCCATGTGAGCGGCGGGTGCTGCATCCGGCCGAGCGGGCAGATGCGCGTGACGCCCCAGTGCGCCAGTTGCGCCGCGATTTCCTCGAGCTCGGTCTCGCCCGCCGCCACGCCGACCGTCGAGACTTGCCCCTGGAAACGGTCCACGCCCTCGAGCGCTTCCTTCAAGCCGGGCGTGGCCTTCACGTAGATGAACCGGTTCAGGCAGGACACTTGAAAGCGCGGGTCCACCTCGAAAATCACCGTCCACGCGGTCGAACCCTCGCTGGCCCACTGGCGCGTGCCGAGGCTGTGCGCCTGCCGGACTTCATAGAAGCCGCGCATCATCGCGATGCGCGACGCGGCCCCGGCATCCACCGGTCCGCGCGGCTCGGCGGCTTCGCGGCGGTCGAGCTCCGCGGCGAGCTGCGACGCGAACTGCTCCGCGTCGCCGGTCGCGTTGTCCTCGACGTAAAACGCGTGCGGCGAGAGGCAGCCGAGCTGGTTCCACGCGGTCACGTCGTCCGCCGCGGCCGCGACGATTTTCTTGAAGCGCCAGCCGCTGAGCGCTTCGCGCGTGATGTAGCCGAAGCTGACGCGGTGGCCGTAGCCGACGAAGCTGACGCGCGGCGGGAGTTTCTGCCGGACGGCCTGCAGGGTTTCGTCCGAACCCATCACGGTGACGCACCGGGCCTGCGAAAACAGCTCGCGCTCGAGTTCCTCGGTGCCGCCGGGCCACTCGGCGATCTCGATGCACGCGCCAAGTTTGGCCTCGGTCTGCCGCAACGCATGCGCGAAGAGGCGCGGGATGAACGACGTCCCGCGCGCGCACTTGACGAACTGCGCCGAGCGCAGCAGCAGGCCGAGCACGAGGTTGTTGATGACCGGATTGGGCACAAGCCCGCCGGTGATGTGCACCAGCAGGTCCGGCCCGGTGGCCATCGCGAAGCGCTGCGAGCGGTGCTCGTTCGGCGGCGACGCCATCCCGTCGAGGCGCTGCAAATGCCCGAGCTCCTGCAGCAGCAGCGACTCGATATGCTCGCCGTTGAGCTGCTTGAAATACGCGTCGAGCCCGCCCATCAGCGTGGCCTGCGAAAACCCCGTCTGCGCGGGGCCCTCCTGCGCGGCAAGCCGGCGCAGCGGGAACTCGTCGTCCAGCCAGTTTTCCGCCGTGAGGATGAGCGCGCGGACCAGGCTCTGCGTGCGGCGCACGGCAAGGTATTGAAGCCGGTTGCGCTTCAACGTGAGGCACGCCTCGCGGATCATCTCCGCGCTGAAGACCGTCCCCACCGGCAGGTCGGCCAGGAAATAATTGGGCAGCGTCATGAGGCGGCGGATGGTTCGCCCGCGGTGGAAGGCAGGACGGCCGGCCCGCGACCGCCGGCATCGCGGGCCGCCTGCTCCGCGCGCCGCAGCCAGTGCAGGCACGCGAGGCCCGCAAGCGAGATGACCATCAAACCGGAAAGTCCCGCATACACGCTGAAGTAGGCGGGCGGGTCCGAGGCGCGCGGGCCGAGGTTTTCCACGAGCCGGCCCGCGAGCGCGTGCGAGGTGTTGCCCACCATGCCGCCGATGGTGATGAACAGGCCGAACACCCGCCCGCGCACCGAGTCCGGCACCGACTCCATCAACGCCGCCTCGACCATCGGGTAGCTCGCCATGAGGAAGAATCCATACAGCAGAAACACCGGCACCAGCCCGCCGCGCGCGAGGTGCGGATACACCGCGATGAGCGCCGCGCTCGCCAAGAGCACGGCGCACGTCCATCGAATCCGCCCGCGGTCGCTGAAGTGGCCGAAGATCGGGTTGCTCAGGGCCGAGAGCAGATACATCGCGCCGAGCGCCGCGCCGACTTCCTTCACCGAGAACGCGTGCGCCTTCTGCAGAAACAGCGAGCCGAGGCTGGCCATCCCGTGACCCGCGAAATCCCGCAGCCCAAACGCCAGCGCCGCCCCGACGAACAGCACCCACGCCGCGCGCGTGTTGAACATCCGGGCCGGGACCGGCCGCGGCGGCTCCTTCGTGGAAGCACCCGTGGCGCGCACTTCCCTCGCAACCCACGCAAACACGCCGGCCATCACCACGCCCAGCACGCCGAGTTCGAGCACCGGCGCGCGCCAACTGCCCGTGGTCTCCGCGCGCCAACCGGAAAACAGCGGCCCAACGAAGAACCCGAGGCTCGCACCCACGCCGAGCAGGCCGAGCGCGCGGCCGGTCCCCACCGGGTAGAGCTGCGCCACGAGCGCCGTCGCCGACGGATGGAAAAAGCTGCCGCCCACGCCCGACACCGCGACGCAGGCGAGCGCGACGGCGTAGTTCGGCGCGAAGGCGAGCGCGATGAAAGCCACGGCGTTGAGCAGCAGGCCCCAGCCAAGCAGGGTCGTGCGGCTGAATTTGTCCGCGAGCATCCCGACCGGATACGCGGGCCCGAAATACGCCACGAGCATCACCGTCACCAGCAGCGTCGCCTGACCTTCTCCCTCGAGCTTGAGGTCTGCGACGATCGGCAGGTAAAGCGGCATGAGCGCCACCTGGTAGATGTGCGTGAAGGCATGCAGCACCGCGGCGAGCGCAAGCGTGCGGGAGCGATGGGGCGCCGGGCTCATGTCAGGCCGCCATCAGCGAACAGCCGCGCGGCTCGGCGGGCGCAGCGCGTCCCACCAGCTCGAACCCGGAGCCGCGCCTCACCGCGAGGTCCTCCGTTTGAATCGCCATCACCGACCAGACGTTGGCGAGGTCCACCACGCGGAGCAAGCCGGTTTCACCCTCGGCCACCTCCCGTCCCGTCTCGGGCGACACCACGAGCGCGCGCGCCCACGGCGGAAAGCGGAACCCGCCGCCGGCCGCGCCGCCGTAGGCCTGCGAGCTGAGTTCGCTCATGCCGTATTCGCGCACGATGTCGCGCGGAGCGACGCCGAGTTGCCGCGTCATGATCTCGTGCAACCGGCCCGGCGCAAGCTCGCGGGAGCGGCCCTTGTAACCGCCCGTTTCCATCACGCGCGAACCGGGGGCAAGCGCCACGCGGCGTCCCGCGCCGGCGAGCCCGTCCAGCAGGTGAACGAATGAAAACGCCGTGCCGAGAACAAGCGCCGGCAGCTCCGCCGCCGCCGACGCGGCGAGGGAATCCGCGAGCGGTTCCAAATCCAGGTGCCACGCCCCGGCCGAGTCGGCGCGACCGTGGAAACACGCGTCACCCGCGGACAGCTTGCGCCGCACCGTGTCGAACATGCGGACCAGCGAGGAGTGCGGCGCGGCGGCCGGCGGCGGCGTGAGAATGAAAAGCCGGCTCCGTTCCGCCGGTCTCACGCAACCTTCGAACCAGTGCCATGCGGAATCGTCGTAGAGCGCGAGCGAGTCGCGCCCGTGGAAGTGGCGGCTCGGCGTTGCGCCCGTGGTGCCGCTCGAGTGGAAGACGGCGGTCCGGTCCGCGGGTTCGAGGCACGAGAACTCAAACTCCCTGAACGCGCACGCGGGCACCGCCGGGATGTCGCGCCACGAGGCGACACCCGATGCCGGGAGCCCGCGCTGCCCGCCCAGGCGCCGGTAGGGTGGATTGGCGTGCGACTGCGCCGCATAGAGGCGCAGGGCAAGTCCGGAAAAGGCTGCATCGCTCGCCCCCGGGCTGCGCATCAGCGCGCGAACGTCGGAAGCCAGTGCGTGAAGGGAATCCGGGCAAGTCATGCGGTGTTTGATTCGCGGCTGGTTTTCCGCGACAGCCGTGCCGCGCATCTTCCGCGCACCCGGACCCAAGTCGAGCGGGAAATCGGATGCACCCCGCTGCCGGGCACCGGCCGGATTTCGAATTGCCAATGGCGGGAGACGCGCCCACAGTGGCGACCATCAAAGCCCGGGCAATCCCCGCCCACACGCCATGCTAGACTTTCAAGACTGCGTCTTGTCCGGTGCATCGCTTCGCCGGCGCCGCTTTCTGAGCGTCGGCGGGCTGGCGCTGGGCGGCTGGACGCTCGCGGATTTGCTTGCCGTCCGCGCGTTCGCCCGCGCGAACAAGCTGCCGCTGCGCGACAAGTCGGTCATCTTCCTCTTCATGCACGGCGGGCCGTCGCAGATCGAGACGTTCGATCCGAAGATGGACGCGCCCGACGGCATCCGCAGCGTGACCGGCGAGGTGAAGACCTCCATCCCCGGCGTCACGTTCGGCGGCACGTTCCAGCGACTCGCACGGCTCGCGGACAAGTTCAGCGTCGTGCGCTCGTTCGTCACGGGCGACGGCAACCACGACATCAAGCCCGTCGTCGGCCGCGACACGTTGCGTGCGAACATGGGCTCGCTCTACTCGCGCATCGCGGGTCCGCTTCGGCCGGACTCGGCCATCCCCACAAACATCGCGCTGTTCCCGCGCGCCGTGGACCCGTCGGCGGGGCCGCCGGTGGCGCAGTTTGGCAACTTCGAGTCCGCGGGCGAACTCGGTCCCGCCTGCGCGCCGTTCGTGCCGGGCTCGGGCGCGGGCTTGCAGCAGGACATGAGGCTCAACCTGCCGCAGGACCGGCTCAATGACCGCCGCGCGCTGCTCGGCGCGCTCGACCAGTGGAAGCGCCGCGCGGGCGAGGGCGGCGGGCTCGACGGGTTGGGCGCGTTCCAGCAACAGGCGTTCGACACGCTGCTCGGCGGCGCCTCCGATGCGTTCGACCTTTCGCGCGAGGACCCGCGGCTCGTGGCGCGTTACGACACCGCTCCGCTCGTGCCGAAGGACACCATCCGCACCGTGTGGAAAAACCATCCGCGCTACGCGGAGAACGCGGCGACGCTCGGCCGGCTGCTGCTCCTCGCGCGGCGCCTGTGCGAACGCGGCGCGGGATTCGTCACGGTGACCACAAACTTCGTGTGGGACATGCACGCGGACGCGAACAACGCAACGATGACCGAGGGCATGGGCTATGTCGGCACGCCGTTCGACCACGCGGTGTCGGCGTTCATCGAGGACGTCGAGGCGCGCGGGCTGCGGGACAAAATCCTCCTCGTGTGCTGCGGCGAGATGGGCCGCACGCCGCGCATCAACCGGAACGGTGGCCGCGACCACTGGGGCAACCTCGCGCCGCTCATGCTCTACGGCGGCGGGTTGAAGATGGGCCAGGTCATCGGCCAGTCGTCGCGCGACGGCGGCGAGCCGGCGTCCAATCCCGTGACGATCCCCGACCTGATGGCGACCATCATGCACACGCTGCTCGACATCGGGCAGGTGCGCGTGACGGACGGGCTCCCGCCAAACCTCATCGAGGCCGTGACCCGCGGACAGCCGATTCGCGGGCTTGCGTAGTTGCGGGAAAGCTTCAGTCCGAAGTCACGCAGCGGTTTTTCCCGCCGCAACCCCGGGTTCCCAAGCGGGCGTTGACGCTTCAAAGCCGCTGCCCCACACTCGCAGCGCCCATGGCACGGAAGCCCCAACCGAAGTTCAAGCGCGTCCTCCTCAAGCTCAGCGGCGAAGCCATCGGGGGCGAGGCGGGCTCGGGCATCTGCCCCGAGGTCGTCCGCGACATGGCGAAGCAGATCGCCGAGATTCGCGCGCTCGGCGTCCAGCTCGTGATCGTCGTCGGCGGCGGCAACATCTACCGCGGCATCCAGGGCGAGGAACGCGGCATCGACCGCGCCACCGGCGACTACATGGGCATGCTCGCGACGGTCATCAACGCGCTGGCCTTGCAGGACGCGCTCGAAAAGGCCGGCGTGGCCACGCGCGTCCAAACCGCCATCGCGATGGCGCAGATTGCCGAGACGTTCATCCGCCGGCGCGCGGTGCGGCACCTCGAGAAGGGCCGCGTGGTCATCTTCGCCGGCGGCACGGGCAACCCGTTTTTCAGCACCGACACCGCCGCCGCCCTTCGCGCGAACGAGATCGGCGCCGAGGTCATCCTCAAGGCGACGAAAGTGGACGGCATTTACGACAGCGACCCGAAGAAAAACCCGCGGGCGAAGAAGTTCGCCGAGATCAAGTATCTGGACGCGCTGCAGCGCCAGTTGAAGGTCATGGACTCGACGGCGTTCTCGCTCTGCATGGACAACAAGACGCCGATCATCGTGTTCGACCTGTTCAAGCCGCACAACATCCGGCGCGTGATCCTCGGCGAAAAGGTCGGAACCCTCGTCCACTGACACGCATGGCGGGAGTCTCAGGTTTGAAGTTGAACGCCGGCACGCCGAACCCGAAACTCGAGGCCCGAAACCCAAAACCGACGACAGGCTTATGACCGTGGACGACATCCTGCTGGAGACCGAGGAGAAGATGATCAAGACCGAGCAGCACGTGGTGAGCGAGTTCTCCGCGCTGCGCACGGGCAAGGCTTCACCCGCGCTCATCGAGAACATCCAGGTCGAGGCCTACGGCGCGACGATGCGACTGCGCGAACTGGCCTCCATCAGCACGCCCGAACCGCGCGCGCTCGTGGTGCAGCCCTTCGACGCCGGCAACGCAAAGGCCATCGAGAAGGCCATCCAAGCCGCCAACATCGGGCTGAACCCATCCGTGCAGGGACGCGTGATCCGGCTCTTCCTCCCCGAGCTCAGCACCGAGCGCCGGCAGGAACTCGTCAAGGTCGGCAAGAAAATGGCCGAGGACAACCGCATCGCCATCCGAAACGAACGCCGTCAAGCCATTGAGGCTCTGAAGAAGCTCAAGAAGGACGGCCACATCTCCGAGGACGACATCAAGGGCGGCGAGGAGGAAGTGCAGAAGCTCACCGACCAATACATCAAGAAGATAGACGATCACCTTGCACACAAGGAAAAGGAGATCATGACGGTGTAGCGCCGAGTCGGGCGGACCTTCGAACCATGAGCAATCCGTGGTTGCCACCCAGTCCGCGATGCCACAACGATCGGCGGAAGCCCAGCTCCGCAGCCTTGTCACCCGCTACTCACCAAACGAGCGCGGATACGAGGGCGTTCTTGCAATCCGGGCGAGCGCGAACGGCGCCAGGCGCTGCTTCCATCGCGGCAGGGACTTGCCGGATCCTGCGAATGAGTTGCGGGGGGCCGGCAACCAGACCCGCTTGATTCACCCGGATGGCGCGTCCACCCCGCCTGCACGAGGGGTTTGCTCAGGGCAGGTTCGTCGCGCCCATCAGGTAGCGGTCGCACTCGCGCGCGGCGCCGCGGCCTTCGTTGAAGGCCCAGACGACGAGGCTCTGGCCGCGACGGCAGTCGCCCGCGGCGAAGACGTTCGGCAGGCTGGTCTGGAATTTGCCGTGGTCGGCCTTCACGTTGGAACGCGGGTCGCGCTCGACGCCGAGGGCTTCGAGGAGCGGCTGCTCGGGTCCGAGGAAGCCCATCGCCAGCAGGACGAGTTGCGCGGGAAGGACGCGTTCAGTGCCCGGGATGTTCTTCGGGATGAACTGCCCTTTCTCGTTGCGGGACCACTCGACGTTGATGAGGTGAACGGCTTTGACCTGACCGTTCTCGTCGCCCTCGAACTTCGTCGCCGTGGTGAGATACACGCGCGGATCGGCGCCAAACTTCGCCGCAGCTTCCTCCTGCCCGTAGTCGAGCTTGTAGGTCCTGGGCCATTCAGGCCAGGGGTTGTCTTTGGCACGGTCCAGCGGCGGCTTGGGAAGAATTTCCACCTGCACAAGGCTCTTGCATCCGTGCCGCATCGCGGTGCCGACGCAGTCGGTGCCGGTGTCGCCGCCGCCGATGACGACGACGTCCTTGCCCCCGGCCGTGATGAAGCTGCCGTTCTTGTGCTGGTCGAGAAGCGCCTTGGTGTTGTTGTGCAGGAACTCCATCGCGAAGTGGACGCCCTTGAGCTGGCGGCCCTCGATCGGCAGGTCGCGCGGCTTGGTCGCGCCGGTGGCGAGCACGACGGCGTCGAACTCCTCCATGAGCTGCTTGGTGGTGAGGTCTTTGCCGACTTCGCAGTTGCAGACGAACTTGATGCCCTCCTCCTCCATCAGCTTGAGGCGGCGCAGCACGACCTCGTTCTTGTCGAGTTTCATGTTGGGGATGCCATACATGAGCAGGCCGCCGGGGCGGTCGGCGCGCTCGAAGACGAGCACGCGGTGGCCGACGCGGTTGAGTTGCGCGGCGGCGCTGAGGCCGGCGGGACCCGAGCCGACGACGGCGACTTTCTTGCCGGTGCGCGTGGCGGGCGGCTCGGGTTTGACCCAGCCTTCGTCCCAGCCGCGGTCAATGATTGCATTCTCGATGTTCTTGATCGTGACGGGCGGCGCGCTGAGGCCGAGCACGCAGGAGCCTTCGCACGGCGCGGGGCAGACGCGGCCGGTGAACTCGGGGAAGTTGTTTGTCTTGTGCAGGCGTTCGAGGGCCTCCTGCCAGAGGCCGCGATAGATGAGGTCGTTCCACTCCGGGATGAGGTTGTTGATGGGGCAGCCGCTGGCCATGCCGCTGAGGAGCTGGCCGGTGTGGCAGAAGGGCACGCCGCAATCCATGCAGCGCGCGCCCTGCTCGCGGAGCTTGGGCTCCGGCATGGGGTCGTGAAACTCGCGCCAGTCGGCGGTGCGCACGAGCGGTTCGCGGTCGGCGGGAAGCTGCCGCGTGAATTCAAGGAATCCGGTGGGTTTGCCCATGTCAGTGGTTGAGAATCGGTGCGGGGGTTTCCGCTCGGTTGACGGTCGGCCAGAAGGTCATCGCATCAACCGCCGCCCACGCGCGCGGCGTCCTTCGAGTTCTCCTCGAACGCGGCGGTGAGGGCGTCGTCGCCGGTGAGTCCCGCCGCCTCGGCCTTCTTCAGCGAAGCCAGCACGCGCTTGTAGTCCTTGGGCATCACCTTCACGAACTTCGGCACGATGGCCTGCCACATCGCAAGCACGTTGCGGCCGCGCTCGCTGCCGGTGTAGATCACGTGCCGCTCGATCAAGTCGCGCACCGCGTTCGACTCGTCGCGGCCCTCGATGCGCTCCAAGCCGACCATCTGCATGTTGCAGCGCCGGGCGAAGTCGCCGTCCTCATCAAGCACGTAGGCGACGCCGCCGCTCATGCCCGCCGCGAAGTTGCGGCCCGTCCTGCCGAGCACGACCACGGTGCCGCCGGTCATGTATTCGCAGCCGTGGTCGCCGACGGCCTCGACGACCGTGCACACGCCGGAGTTGCGCACACCGAAGCGCTCGCCCGCCATGCCGCGGATGAACGCCTCGCCGCCCGTCGCGCCATAGAGCGCCACATTGCCGACGATGATGTTGTGCTCCGCGCGGAACGTGGAGCCGCCGGGCGGATAGATGATGAGCCGGCCGCCGCTCAGTCCCTTGCCGCAATAATCGTTGGCGTCGCCTTCGAGGCGGATGGTGACACCGCCCGGCACGAACGCGGCGAGGCTCTGTCCCGCCGACCCCTTGAAGTGAAGCTGAATGGTGTCCTCGGGCAAACCCCCCGCGCCGTGGCGCTTGGTGATTTCGTTGCCGAGGATCGTGCCGACGACGCGATTCGTGTTCCGAATCGGCAACTGCACCACCACCTTTTCCCGCTTCTCAATCGCGGGCTTGCACAGGTCGAGTAGGATCGTCATGTCGAGAGACTTCTCGAGGCCGTGTTCCTGCGGCACCTGGCAGTAGCGCCCGACGCTGAGATGCACGTCGGGTGAGTGCAGGATGTTGCTGAAGTCCAGCCCGCGCGCCTTCCAATGCTCGACGGCCTTGCGCGGCTCGAGCACGTCCACGCGACCGATCATCTCGTTGATCGTGCGGAAGCCGAGCTGCGCCATCAGCTCGCGGACTTCCTGCGCGATGAAGGTCATGAAATTCACCACGTCCTCGGGCTTGCCGGGGAAGAGGCCGCGCAACCGCGGATCCTGCGTGGCCACGCCGACCGGGCAGGTGTTCAGATGGCAGACGCGCATCATGATGCAGCCCATGGCGACGAGCGGGCCGGTGGCGAAGCCGAACTCCTCCGCGCCAAGCAGCGCGGCGAGGATGACGTCGCGACCGGTCTTGAGCTGGCCATCGGTCTCGACCGCGATGCGCGCGCGCAGGTTGTTCAGCACGAGCGTCTGGTGCGTCTCGGCGAGGCCGAGTTCCCACGGAATGCCCGCGTGCTTGATGCTCGTCTGCGGCGATGCGCCCGTGCCGCCGTCGTAACCGCTGATGAGCACGACATCCGCGTGCGCCTTCGCGACGCCCGCGGCGACGGTGCCCACGCCGACTTCGGCGACGAGCTTGACGCTGATGCGCGCCTCGCGGTTCGAGTTCTTGAGGTCGTGGATGAGTTCCGCGAGGTCCTCGATGGAATAGATGTCGTGATGCGGCGGCGGTGAAATGAGTCCGACCCCGGGTGTCGAGTGGCGGACGCGCGCGATCCACGGATACACCTTGCCGCCGGGAAGCTGGCCGCCTTCGCCGGGCTTCGCGCCCTGCGCCATCTTGATTTGCAGTTCCTTCGCGTGCGTGAGGTAAAGGCTCGTGACGCCGAAGCGCCCGCTCGCGACCTGCTTGATCGCGGAATTCTTCGAGTCGCCGCGGTCGTTGGTCCACGCGTAGCGCGCGGGATCCTCGCCGCCTTCGCCGGTGTTGGATTTGCCGCCGATGCGGTTCATCGCGATGGCGAGGGTCTCGTGCGCCTCGCCGCTGATGGAGCCGTAGCTCATCGCGCCCGACTTGAAGCGCCGCATGATGCTCTCGACGGGCTCGACCAGCCCGATCGGGATGGCCGTCGCCGGCTTGAACTCCAGCAGCCCGCGCAGCGTGTAGAGGTCGCGCATCTGCGAGTTCACGAGCGCGGAGTATTCCTTGAAGGTCTTGTAATCGTTGTTGCGAACGGCCTTCTGCAGCTTGTGGACGGTCTGCGGATTGAAGAGGTGCAGCTCGCCGTCCGCGCGCCACTGATACTGGCCGCCCACGTCGAGCGCGTGCCCGTTCGCCGGGCGGTCGGGGAACGCGTGCTCGTGCCGCGTGAGCACTTCCCTGCCGATGGCTTCGATGCCGATGCCGCCGACGCGCGAGGGCGTCCAGGTGAAATACTTGTCTATGACCGCGTCGTTGAGGCCGATGGCCTCGAAGATCTGCGCGCCGCGGTAACTCTGGATGGTGCTGATGCCCATCTTGGACGTCACCTTCACGACGCCTTTCACGGCCGCCTTCGTGTAGTTCTTCACCGCGGTCTTGTGATTGATGCCGGTGAGCAAGCCCTGCTGGATGAGGTCGTCGAGCGTCTCGTAAGCGAGATACGGATTGATCGCGCCGCAGCCGTAGCCGATGAGCAGCGAGTAGTGGTGCACCTCGCGCGGCTCGCCGGATTCGAGCACGAGTCCGGTGCGCGTGCGCGTGCCCTCGCGGATGAGATGATGATGCACGCCGGCGACCGCGAGCAGCGCGGGGATGGGCGCGTTGTCCTTGTTCACGCCGCGGTCGGAGAGGATGAGCACGTTCGCGCCGTCCTTGATGGCCTTCGTCGCGGCCTCGCACAAGTCGTCCATCGCCTTCTCCAAGCCGCCGGGTCCCTCGCCCGCCTTGAAGAGGATCGGCAGCGTGGCGGACTTGAAGTGCGGATGGTTGAGGTGCTTGAGCTTCGCAAACTCCTCGTTGCTGAGGATGGGCTGCTTGAGCTCGATGAGCCGGCAGCTCTCGGCCTCGGGCTTGAGCAGGCTGCGCTCGGAGCCGATGGTCGTCTCGGTCGAGGTGACAATTTCCTCGCGGATGCAGTCAATCGGCGGGTTGGTGACCTGCGCGAAGAGCTGCTTGAAATAAGTGTAGAGCAACTGCGGCTTCTGCGAGAGCACCGCGAGCGGGGTGTCCGTGCCCATCGAGCCGACGGCCTCCACGCCGTCGCGCGCCATCGGGACCATCAGCAGCCGCAAGTCCTCGAACGTGTAGCCGAACGCCATCTGCCGGTGCAGCACCGTGTTGTGGTCGGGCTCGGGCACGTGCGGCGCGTCGGGCAGCTTGTCGAGCTCGACCATGTTCTCGTTGATCCACTGGCGATACGGCTGCGCCTTGGCGATGGAGTCCTTGATCTCCTCGTCGGCGATGATGCGGCCCTGCGCGGTGTCCACAAGAAACATGCGGCCGGGCTGGAGGCGGCCCTTTTGCAACACGCGCTCCGGCGCGATGTCGAGCACGCCGACTTCGCTCGCCATCACCACGAGGTCGTCCTTGGTGACGTAGTAGCGCGAAGGCCGCAGCCCGTTGCGGTCAAGGCACGCGCCGATTTGAACGCCGTCGGTGAACGCAATCGAGGCCGGACCATCCCACGGCTCCATCAGGCACGAGTGGTATTCGTAAAACGCCTTGCGCTCGTCGCTCATGGACTCGTGGTTCGTCCACGGCTCGGGGATCATCATCATCATTGCGTGCGGCAGCGGGCGGCCGGCGAGCACGAGCAGTTCGAGGCAGTTGTCGAACATCGAGGAGTCCGAGCCGTTCGGGTTGATGATGGGGAAGATCTTGTTGATGTCCTTGCCGAAGACGTCCGACTCGAACATCGCCTGGCGCGCGTGCATCCAGTTGATGTTGCCGCGGAGCGTGTTGATCTCGCCGTTGTGCGCGAGGTAGCGATACGGGTGCGCGCGCTCCCAGCTCGGGAAGGTGTTCGTCGAGAAGCGCGAGTGCACCAGCGCCAGCGCCGTCTCCATGTCCGGGTCGCGCAGGTCGGGATAATAATGGTCCACCTGCCCCGGCATGAGCATGCCCTTGTAAACGATCGTGCGGCACGAAATGCTCGGCACATACCACCACTGCGTGCCGCGCTCGCCGGAGTTGCGGATCTCGGTGAGGGCGCGCTTGCGGATGATGAACAGCTTGCGCTCGAACGTCTGCTCGTCGCGCGCCTTGCGCGTGTTGCGGCCGATGAAGCACTGGCGGACGAACGGCTCGGCCGCGCGCGCGGTCGCGCCGAGCGTCGAGTTGTCCGTCGGCACCGTGCGCCAGCCGAGCACCGTCTGCCCTTCCTCGCGCACCACCCGCTCGAAGATCCGCTCGCAATGGTGGCGGTCATCCGACTTCTTCGTCATGTAGATCATCGCCACGCCGTAGCGGCCGGGCGCGGGCAGTTCGAAGTCGTGCGCGGTGGCGACCTTCTGGAAAAACTTGTGCGGAATCTGGAACAGCACGCCCGCGCCGTCGCCCGTGTTCGGCTCGCATCCGCACGCGCCGCGATGGTCGAGGTTGACCAGGATCTGGACGCCCTGCCGCAAAATCTCATGCGACTTCTTCCCTTTGATGTTCACGACGAAGCCGACGCCGCACGCGTCATGCTCGAACCGCGGATCGTAAAGGCCCTGCTTGGGCGGGAGGCCGTGCCAGCGGGCCTGGGTGCTCGTCTGTGACTGGCTCATCGTGATGATGCTTCGGTTTGCGCTGCGTGGAAGCCGGCGGGGTTCTGTCGGAGAAGCGACTCAACCGGGAATGGGTCAGCCAGCCGGACACCAAGCTCGCGAAACGTATCGAAGCCCGTCACGGAGTGCAAAAGCTATTTCAGACAATGACCGCGCAGGCAGCGCAGGCCTGAATCGCCTCCCGAGCCCGGCGAAACCCGCCCGCGAAAATCTGTTCGCCTTCCGGCCCGCGCGCGCCTACAACCCTCGCACCCCCATGACACTCGCGCGCCTCCCGCTGCTCCTCGCCGCCTTCACCGCCGCCGCCGCCGCGCAGGACTTCGAAATCCGGCTCCACCGCCCTCTGAAGGCCGGCGACCGCTTCGCCATCACCAAAACCGTCCACGAGGAAACCGAGACCGCGCTCTCCGCTGGCGGCAAGGCCGTCACCAATCGCAGGGAAAAGCTCCTCATCGAGTTCAAGTCCGAGGCGACCGTCGAGGAGGTGGACGCGAAGGGCAAGCCCCAACGCTTCACGCACAAGGTCTCGAACCTCGCGCTCACCGTCGGCGCGGAGCGCAAACAGCTCCTCGGCGGCGGCGCCGTGGTGAAGGCCTTCCTTGAGGACGGCAAGCCCGTGTTCGAAGCCGCCGGTGAGCGCGCGACGGGCGAACTCGCGCGCGCGTTGAGCGCCGCCGCGTCCGTCGGCAAGTCCGGCGCGTCCGACGACGAGTTCTTCGGCACCAAGGAGCGCAAGAAAGTCGGCGACTCGTGGAACGTCAACGCCGCCGCCATGATCAAGGACATGCAGGCCAAGGGCAACCTCCGCGCCGAGAATCTCGCGGGCAAGGTGACGCTTGAGAAAGTGACCACCGACGGCGGCAAGCGCATCCTGCACCTCGGCAGCGAGGTCAAGGGCAGCTTCTTCCCGCCGCTGCCCCCCGGGCTGACCATCAAGGAATCCACCATGCGCATCAAACTCGGCGCCAAAGTGCCCGCGAGCGTCACCGACACGCACACCGAGGAGGAAGGCGACGTGTCTTTCGCGCTCATTGCCACCGGCAAGCCCGACCCCAACGGCGCGGAAGTCGAACTCAAATCCTCGCAACGCCGCTGGGGCACCTCCGCTCAGATTCCGATCAAGTAGCCAGATGGCAGCCAGCGCAAGCCTGCCGTCGTTCCGGAACAGCAACCGGTCCGCGCCAGACTTGCCGTCCGCCGTCAGCATTGCATCCCGGGCGGGCACTGATACCGCCGGTCGAAATCCCGCGGAAGAGCACGACGAGGCCAACCAGCCTTGCCGGGAGCCCGCGCCCTCGGCATCTCCCCGGTGACATGCTTCCGTCAGGCTCGGCGGCAAAGGACAATCCCGCTGGTTCAATTCGCCGGCAGCTTCATCCCCAGCTCGCGCACGAGGAAGCCGAACTTGTCCGCCGACTCCTCGATGAGCTTCGTCGTCGGTTTGCCCGCGCCGTGGCCGGCCTTGGTCTCGATGCGGATGAGCACGGGCGGGCCGTCGGAGGGCTGGCATTCCTGCAGGCGCGCGGCAAATTTGAAGCTGTGCGCCGGCACCACGCGGTCGTCGTGGTCCGCCGTCGTCACGAGCGTGGGCGGATACTTCACGCCGGGCTTGAGGTTGTGCAGCGGCGAGTAGGCAAGGAGCGCCTTGAACTCGTCCGCGTTGTCCGCGCTGCCGTAGTCGCTCGTCCACGCCCAGCCGATGGTGAACTTGTGGAAGCGGAGCATGTCCATCACGCCCACCGCGGGCAGCGCCGCGCCGAACAGCTCGGGCCGCTGCGTCATGCACGCGCCGACGAGCAGGCCGCCGTTCGAGCCGCCGGCGATGGCGAGCGTCTTCGGCGAGGTGTATTTCTGCGCGATGAGCCGCTCCGCCGCGGCGATGAAGTCGTCGAAGACGTTCTGCTTGCGCGCCTTCGTGCCGGAGAGGTGCCATTCCTCGCCGTATTCGCCGCCGCCGCGCAGGTTCGCCACGGCGAACACGCCGCCCATCTCCAGCCACACGGCCATGCTCACGCTGAAGCCCGGCGTCTGCGGGATGTTGAAGCCGCCGTAGCCGTAGAGATACGTCGGGTTCGAGCCGTCGAGCTTCAGCCCTTTGCGGTGCGTGATGAACATCGGCACGCGCGTGCCGTCCTTGCTCGCGTAGAAGACCTGCTTGGTCTCGAAGCCGGCGGAGTTGAAGTCCACCTTCGGCTTGCGGAACACGGAACTCTTCCCCGTCTTCATGTCGTGCCGGTAGATCGAGCCGGGCACGGTGTAGCTCGTGAACGAGTAGAACGTCTCGGTGTCCGTGCGCTTGCCTCCAAAGCCGCCCGTGCTGCCGATGCCGGGCAGCGCAATCTCGCGGGCAAACTTGCCGTCGCGCGCGAACACCTTCACCTGCGAGCGCGCGTCCTTGAGGTAGCTGGCGACGAACTGGTCGCTGAGCAGGTTCACGCCGCGCAGCGTCTCGGCGGCTTGCGGGATGACTTCCTTCCAGTTCGTTTTCTCCGGTTTCGCGAGGTCAATCGCCACGACGCGACCGCGGGGCGCGTTGAGATCGGTGCGCAGATAAAACGTCGAACCGACGTTGTCCACGAAACCGTAGTCGGCCTCGAAGTCCTTGATGAGTTCGACGACGGGCGCGTTCGCCTGCGAAAGGTCGCGGTAGAAGAGGAGGTTCTTGCGCAGCGTGCCCTTCCAAATGGAGAGGACGAGGAACTTGCCGTCGTCCGTGACGTGGCCGCCGAAGCCCCATTCCTTCTGGTCG
Organism: Verrucomicrobiota bacterium; assembly: GCA_016871675.1. NCBI lineage: Bacteria > Pseudomonadati > Verrucomicrobiota > Verrucomicrobiota bacterium. The sequence continues at coordinate 41,079 of VHCN01000010.1, read as the reverse complement.
GGCCGTTCGTAGATGAGCGTGTCGTCGGATTGCGGCGTGCCGAGTTTGTGGAAGTAGAGTTTCTGGAAATAGTTCGCGCCCTTGAGCGACTCGCCGGGTTTGGGCTCGGCGTAGCGCGAGTAGAAGAATCCCTTGCCGTCCTTCGTCCACGACGCGCCGCTGAACTTCACCCACTTGATGTGGTCGGACAGGTCCGCGCCGGTCTTCACGTCGCGCACCTTCCACTCCTGCCAGTCCGAACCGCTGGCCGAGAGGCCGTAGGCCATCAAGTTGCCGTCCGCGCTGATGCTGTAGCTTGAAAGCGCGACGGTGCCGTCGGCGGAAAGTTTGTTCGGATCGAGCAGCACGCGCGGCTCCGCGTCGAGCGTGTCCGCGACGTAGAGCACGCTTTGGTTTTGCAGGCCGTCGTTCTTGGACCAGAAGTAGCGCGAGCCTTCGCGGTGCGGCAGGCCGTAGCGCTCGAAGTTCCAGAGCTTCGTGAGCCGTTCCTTGATGCGGGCGCGCTCGGGGATCGTGTCGAGATAGCCGAAGGTGACCTTGTTCTGCGCCTCGACCCACGCCTTGGTGTCGGCAGCGTTGTCGTCCTCGAGCCAGCGGAACGGGTCGGGGATCTTCGTGCCGTGGTAGTCGTCCACGTGGTTGGTCCTGGCCGTGACGGGATACGCGAGCCGCGGCTGGTCGGCGGCGTGTGAAGGGGCGCTGGTTGCGGCAAGCGACATGAGGAAGAGGTGCGTGAATTTCATGCGAACGCTGGATTGAGCCACGGCGCGGCGGTGCGGGCAAGGGGAAGAGAACCGACGGCGTGTGCACCGGGCGGGGCGCATTTTCTTCGTGCCTTTTCCCGGGGAGGCCATTATCTGTCACGGCCATGACCATTTGGATTTTTGCGCTGTTCTTGATGTTGATGTTCGGGTCGGCGGGCGCGATGGGCGGCGGCATCCGGCTTTCGATCCAATTGCTCGGAGTCATCATCTCGTTTTCGCTGGCGAGCCCGCTTTCCCCGATGCTCGACTGGGTGCCGAAGGTGATGGGGTTCCACAATCCGGTGACGGCGTGGGCCCTGCCGCCGATCCTCACGTTCGTGCTGCTGAACCTGATCTTCGCGAGCATCGCCTTCGGGGTGCATCACAAGATCGAAATCCACTACCAATACCGCGCGGCGGACGACGTGCGGCTCAACTGGGAGCGGGTCAACTCCCGGCTCGGGATCATCGTCGGCATGATCGTGGGCTCGCTTTACGTGGTGATTCTCGGCGTGCTCATCCACACGGCGGGCTACTTCACGACGCAGGTGAAGAACGGGACGAGCGACCCGATGGGCTTCCAGATTCTCACGCGCATGACGGCCGACATGAAGACCACGGGCCTGGACCGCGTGGTGCTGGCGGTCAGTCCCGTCGGCGAGAATTTCTACCTCACGTCGGACCTCGTCGGCCTGCTTTACCACAACCCCGACCTGCGCAAGCGGCTCATGGATTATCCGCTCTTCAACACCCTGGAGGACCGGCCCGATTTTCAAGCCTTCGAGGAAGAGCGACGGACCAACTACCTGGCCCGCATCGCCTCGAAGACGAACTTCATGGTCGTGCTCAAGAGCGGGATGACGCAGGAGTTGATGAAGAACAAGGACCTGCAGGCTCTCTACCGGGATATGGACCTGGGCGACGTGCTCAAGTTCGCCACGAACGGGACATCGCCGAAGTATGAAAAGGAGAAGCTGCTCGGCCGCTGGCAGCTCGACCTCGTGCCGACGGTGCAGGCCATCCGCAAGAAGCGCAACCCGCCGCTGCCCGAGCTCAAATACCTCACGACGATGTATCGCTCCATGCTCAAGGACATCACGATCGTCGCGAGCGCGAACAACCAGATTTCCGTGCGAGGCTCCATCGCGGACGGCCAGACGTTGGGACGGGTGCTGGCTTACACGCTTCCGAAGAACATCGACATCTCGAAGCTCTCCACCAATTTCTCCAATACAAACATCTTCAAGACCTTCCTCACGGGCACCTGGAAAAGCGGCTCCTCCGACTCCTACACGCTGACGCTCGGCGACCTCGGCGACAGCGAGGTGACCCTCAAGGATGACAAACTCACCACCACCGTCGGCGGTCAGCCCGTGGTGTTCGGCAAGGTTGACTGAGCCGGGACAACGCCAGCCGCGAGTGAATCGCGGACAGTTCGAGTGTCCCGCCGCCGCCGGCCCAGTTCCTCATTGCGCCGCATTCGCGCGCTGCCGTAAGGTGCGCGCCGCTTGACACATGAAGGTTTACGTTGACGGCAAATTCTACGACGAGAAGAACGCGAAGGTCTCCGTGTTCGACCACGGGCTGCTTTATGGCGACGGCGTATTCGAGGGCATTCGCGCCTACAACGGCCGCGTCTTCCGGCTCACGGAGCACGTCGAGCGGCTGTTCAATTCCGCGAAGTCCATCCTGCTCACCATCCCGCTGACGCCGGCCGAAATGGGCCGGGCCGTCGTCGAGACCTGCCGCCGCAACAAACTCACCGACGCCTACATCCGGCTCGTCGTCACCCGCGGCGTCGGCACGCTCGGCCTCGACCCGAACCGCTGCAAGCGCGCGTCCGTGATCATCATCGCGGGGAAAATCCAGGTCTACCCGCCCGCGCTCTACGAACGCGGCATGGACATCGTCACCGTGCCGACCACGCGCAACCTCGTGAACGCGGTCAACCCGGCCATCAAGTCGCTCAACTACCTGAACAACATCCTCGCCAAGATCGAGGCAAACATCGCGGGCGTCGAGGAGGCCATCCTGCTCAACGGCGAGGGCTTCGTGGCGGAGTGCACGGCGGACAACCTGTTCATCGTGAAGGGCCGTCGGCTGCTCACCCCGCCGTTGTCCGCCGGCGCGCTTTACGGCATCACGCGCGGCGTGGTGCTCGACCTCGGGCGCGAGTCCGGCCTCGAGACGGGCGAGCCGAACCTCACGCGCTACGACCTCTACATCGCGGACGAGTGCTTCCTGACCGGCACCGGCGCGGAGATCATCCCCGTGGTGAAGATCGACGGCCGTGTGATCGGCACCGGGCGCCCCGGGGCGACCACCCGGAGTTTGATTGAAAAATACAAGGCGTTGACGCAGGTTTCCGGCGAGCCGATCGGCGGCTGATTGTCATGCTCTGCAACGTCTGCAAAGAGAACGAGGCCACGGTCCACTTCACGCAAGTCCACATGGACAAGATGAAGCAGGTGGACCTCTGCGAGGCCTGCTCCAAGAAGAACAACGCCACGGACCCGGAGAACTTTTCCTTCGCCGACCTGCTGCTCGGCGTCGGCGCCGCGCAGGAAATCGAGGAGCCCTCCGGCCCCGAGCTCAAGTGCCCCGCCTGCGGCTACACGCACGCCGACTTCAAGAAATCCGGCCGGTTCGGCTGCGCCGAGTGTTACCAGACTTTCTCCGAAGGCCTCGAGGTGCTGCTCAAAAGCATGCACAAGGGCACGCAGCACAAGGGCAAGGCACCCGTCTCCATGCAGCAGTTCCGCGACGCAAGCGGCAAGCTCAAGCAGCTCCAGAAGCGCCTCGAAAAGGCCATCCTCGAGGAGGACTACGAGACCGCCGCCGCGTTGCGCGACGAAATCCGGCAGGCCCGCGAAAAGCTCGGCAACGTCCCCGCCTGAGCCATGAACGTCCACCAGTTCCTCGCCCCGCTTGCGCAGTCGTGCCGGCGCACCGGGCCGCATGACCGCATCGTGCTGAGCAGCCGCGTCCGCCTCGCGCGCAACCTCCGCGGCCATTCCTTCCCCGGCCACGCCAAGAAGCCCGACCGCGTCCGCGCGCTCGAACTCATCCGGCCGACCGTCGAGGGCCTGCCCGAAATGGCCGGCGCCTACTCGGCGACGATGGACGAGCTCACGCCGCAGGACAAACTCACGCTGGTCGAGCGCCACCTCATCAGCCGCGAACACGCCGCGCGCAGCTCCGGCAGCGGGCTCGTCCTCAACAAGGAGGAATCCCTCTGCGTGATGATCAACGAGGAAGACCACCTGCGGATGCAGTCGCTGCAAACCGGCCTGCACGTGCGCAAGGCCTGGGCGCTCATTGACCAGGTGGATTCCACGCTCGAGAAGCGCCTCGACTACGCGTTCTCTCCCGACCTCGGCTATCTCACGGCCTGCCCCACCAATCTGGGCACCGGCATCCGCGTCAGCGCCATGCTGCATCTGCCCGGCCTTGTGCTCGACGAGCAGATCAACGCCATCATCAACTCCGTGAACAAACTCGGCCTCGCCGTCCGCGGCCTTTACGGCGAAGGCACCGAGGCGCTCGGCAACATTTTCCAGGTCTCCAACCAGAAGACCCTCGGCGAGGCCGAGCTCGAAATCGTCGAGCGGGTCGCCAAGGCGCTCGACCAGGTGCTCACCACCGAGCTCGACGCCCGCAAGCGCCTCCTCCAGCGCAAGCCCAAGGCGCTCTTCAACTACATCGGCCGCGCCTACGGCATCCTCACCAACTCCCACATCATCACGTCGAAGGAGGCGATGAACCAGCTCTCGCTCCTGCGGCTGGGCGTGGACTTGAACCTCTTCCCCGAAATCCCGCGCTCACTCCTCGAGGAGATGTTCATCCTCATCCAGCAGGCCCATCTCCAGCAGCATTGCGGCGAAAAACTCGAGCCCGAGAAGCGCGACCTCATCCGCGCCGACATTCTCCGCGAGCGCCTCCAAGCCGCGCCACGGCCGAAGACCACCGACGCCCGCTGCCTCGAGTGAACGCCGCGAATCTGCTTGCCGCTCCGCCGTTCACGCCGCCACCCTTTCCCGGAGCGCCGCCCCGTTCCGACGTCCGCTGAAACCCACGAGGCGAGCGCCGCACCAGCCCCCCACTCGCCTATGTGCGGAATCATGGCCGTCTTCAGCCTGCATCGGAGCCTCCGGATTGATGCGGAGAACCTGCTCGCGCGCCCCGCGCGCCCTTCAGCCACAAACACCGCAGGCACCTTGACTGGCTCGAACTCCATCGAGCTGCGCGTGCTCAACGAGTGGATGGACCAGTATCTGCGTGCGCCGGCGTCGGCGAAGTGAGGCGGGCTCATGCACGCGCTCATCGAGGATTTCCTCGTCCACCTGCGGCACGAGCGCGGGCAGGCGGCAAACACGGTGGCCACCTACGCCGGCCTGCTGACACGGTTTGTCACGTGGGCCGGGGCGCACGGCGTGAGCGACTGGCGCGAGGTGCAATTGAAGCACCTGATGGACTTCCTCCAGCACGAGCGGGACCGCGCGCTCGCCAACGCGCCCGAAGGTTCGCCGCGCCGGCTCAGTGGCGCGAGCGTGTATCTGCAGATTGCCGCTCTTCGCGCCCTCTATCGCTTCGCCGAGCGGGAGAAATTCGTCCCCGCGAACGTCGCCGAAAAGCTCTCGCTGCCGCGCCGCTGGAAACGCCTCCCCAAGTCGCTGACCGACGCCGAAATCCAGCAACTGCTCGCGCCGCCCGCCGAGGGAACGCCCGACGCGCTCTGCGACCACGCCGCGCTCGAGCTCGCCTACGCCAGCGGGTTGCGCCTGTCCGAACTGCGCGGCCTGCGGCTCGAACAGCTCCACCTCGAAGCGGGCTTCATCACCGTCGTCGGCAAGGGCAACAAGGAACGCGTCGTGCCCGTCGGCTCCAAGGCGGTCGCGGCGCTCCACCGCTACCTCGACACCGCGCGCCCCAGGCTCGTCACGCCGCGCACGCCCGCGAATGTGTTTCTCACGCGGCGCGGCACGCCCTTCGCCCGCACGACATTGTGGCTGCGGATCAAGCGCCGGGCGCGGCTCGCGGGCATCGCCCGCAACGTCACGCCGCACATGCTGCGCCACAGCTTCGCCACGCACCTCCTCGATCACGGCGCGGACTTGCGCGTCATTCAGGAACTGCTCGGCCACGCCTCCATCAGCACGACGGAAGTTTACACGCACGTCGCCGGCAGCCGCCTGCGCGAGGTGCACGACAAATTCCACCCGCGCTCCCGCCGCGCCGCTGCCGCAAAGTCCGCCCCCAAATGACGGCCCGACGCCCTCCCGTGGGACGCCACCGCGCACTTGCATTCCTCAAACTCCCGTCCCATTGTTGGCGCCCCCTGACCCGGAACGCAGGAAAAGTGCCTGCCGCGGCAGAGTAGCATGAGCCAGACACCCGATCCCGAGTTTGACCTCGAGTCGCTGTTCCTCCCCACGTGGGCCAAGCAGCCGGCGGCCAACAAGTATGCCAACTTCGCCGGCGGCGAGGACCGTCCCCGCCGCGGCGGGCCCGGCGGGCACGAGGATCGTGGCCGGCGCGGCTTCGGTGGCGGCGGCGACCGCGGGCCGCGCGGACCCCGCCGCGATGGACCGCGCCGGGAAGGTCCCGGCGGACCCGGGCGTTCCGGCGACCGTGGTCGCGGGCCGAGGCAGGACTTTGAAGGCCGGCGAGAAGAGCGGCGCGAGACCGGCCCGCCGCCGCCCGAGCTCAATGTCACTTTCATCCCCGAGGAAAAAGGCGTCGAGGGACTCGCGCGACAGGTGCGCCTCACGGGGCGCGCGTATCCGCTCTTCGAGATCGCGCAGCTCATCCTGCGCAAGCCCGAGCGGTTCAACGTCCAGCTCGGCATCGTCAAGAAACCCGACGGCTCACCGGCGCAACCGCTCTTCCTGTGCAGCCTCGACGACACGTTGTGGCTCTCCGAGGCCGAGGTCGCCGGCCACCTGTTGCACCGGCACTTCGACACCTTTTATGCGAGCGAGCGCATCGCCGGCGATTCGCCGAAGGGCACCTACACCTTCGTCGCACAGTGCGGCATGAGCGGCGTGGTGCTCGGCCCGCCCAACTATCACGGCTACCAGGAAAAGCTCCGCCAGCTCCACACGGAGCGCTTTTCGCGGATGCCCTTCGACGTGTTCAAGTCCCGCGTGAAGATCGTGAAGGACGAGGCCGTGGTGAAGCAATGGCTCGAGGAGCAGAGCTACAAGACCTCGTTCACCGCGCTCAACGTGCCCGAGCCGCTGAAGTTCGACACCCGCGACCAGGTCGAGCAGCACTTCCGCGTCACGCACCTGCCGAACCTCGTCAAGCCCGCCGAGTCGCACACGGTCCCCGGCGTCGCCGCCCGCGCGCTCCCGTGCACGCCCCTCCGCAACCTCGTGCGCGTCGCGTGGGAGGACCAGTCAAAGTTCCCGATCCGGCTCGCCACGACGCTCAGCCAGCAGTTCGGCGGGCACGGGCTTCAGTTCTTCAAGGTCAACAAGACCGTGACGCACGTTTGCGTTGCGCGGCCGCATTTCCTCGACCTCGACTCCACGCCCGTCTCGGGCAACGTGCGCAGGCTGATCGAGTTCATCAACTCGCACCCGAAGTGCACGCGCCGCAGGCTGCTCGACACGCTCGCGCCCGCGCCTGTTCCCGCCGCCGCGCCACCGGAAGCGGCGGCAACACCCCCCGCGCCGGCTGCGCCCGCCGCGCCGCCCATGTCACCCGAGCAGGAGGCGCTCAACGCCGATTTGCACTGGCTCATTCACGAGGGGCACGTGATTGAGTTTGCCACCAACGGAATCCTCGAAACGGCAAAGCGCCCGCTGCCCCGGCCCGAACGCCCCGCCAAGAAACCCGCCCCCGATGCGAAGCCCGCGCCCGCTGCCGATGCACCCTCCACCGAGGACGGCGTCGTGGAACTGAGCGAGTCACCCGCGCCCGCACCCGCGAATGCCGGGCCCGCGCCGGCGCCGGAGGTTCCCACACCCGCGCCCGAACCCGCGCCCGCCGCCACCGCCTGACCGATCATGGCCTCGACCCAAGCCGCCCTCGCCGCGCCCGACCTCACGCAACGCCCGCCCCGCAGCGCCCGCGTGCGACTCGGCGGCTACGTCATTCTCCCGCGCATGCTCGACAAAGGCCGCGCGCAACTTGTGGGCAGGAACGGCGAGTATCACTTCAACTGCCCGCTTGACCGGCACTTCCTCGACTTCGCCGGTGTGAATCCCGACGCGTTGCTGAAGCAACTCGCCGCGGGAAAGGGCGACGGTGAAATCCTTGCCTGGATCGGGAAGCACGCGAAGCAGAAGCACAGCGTCATCGAAGTATCGGCATGGAGCGCCTACCACGAGAACCGCGGCCCGGCGGATTTCGAGTCCCGCGAATACTTCAACCACAAATATCTCGAAAAGCTCGCCCCGGCGCGCACGGACATCCTGAGCTGGTTCGATGTGCTCGACGTGGACGACCATGTGAGCTTCGGCGGCAAGGCTTGAGGCGCCGGCCGCCGTCCGACACGCCCACCTATTCTGCGCCCGCCACCCGCCGCAGGTAGTCAAAGGCGAACAGCCCCGAGGAGTGTCCGTCCGCCCAGAACGGCTGCACCGCGTATCCACCCACGGGAACCACCCGCGACAGCTTGAAGGACTCCGGCGTGAACGCGCGTTCCGGTCCCTTGTAAACCTTGCCGAAGATGTCCTGCTCGCCGTGGCATGCCGCGCACGGGCACGCGCGGCGGAGCGCTTCGAGCGGGATGAAACTCTCCGAGCCGTCGTCCCATTTCACGGCGAGTTCCGTGCCGATCACCTGCACGTCCGTGGGGTGCATGGTCAGATGCCGAGATTGGAAAGCGCCATGCACACACGGTTCACCGCGGCGGCCAGCTTCGGATGCGATTCCTCGAACCCCGCGACTGACGCGCGCAAGCCTTCGATCGAGAGCTCCTTCAGGCGCGTGTCCGGTCGCTCGCGCGTGGCCTCGTGCGCCGAGACCTGCGTGAAGCCCGCGATGCTCCGCGCCTGGTCCGCGTGCGTGGCGGACAACTCGTTCACCTCGGACTTGAGCGTCTCCAGCAGGCCGAGCACCGCGGACTTGGCCTCGGGCTTGAGCGCGCCCGATGCTTCGAGCCGACCGCGAAGCTGCGCAATCGTGTCGTGAATCATGGTCGTCCCGCGACGGCGGGACACAGCCACGATAACCGCCACGGGAAAAAACCCAAGCCGCGAGTGGCGCACTTTGGTTTCCGGGATCAAACCCACGGCGGACGGGAGATTCTTGGTGCCGAGGCGCCGCGCCGCGTGTAGCGTCGGCGCACAGGCCTGATGGAAGTTCCGGAGACATTCTACCCGCTCGTCGAGCACACCTGCCGCGAGCTCTACATCCGGTCGCTCAAGGAAATCCCCCCCGACGTCGTTGAGGCCATCCGCCGCGCGGCCGCGCGCGAGACGAAGGAAGTCGCCCGGCGCATCTTCGCCGCGTATCTTGAATCCATCGAACTCGGCCGCGCCCGCGACATGATTGTATGCCAGGATACCGGCATCCCCATCTACTGGGCCGGCATCGGCTGCCGGCTGCGGCTCGATGGCGCGCGACTTGCCGACGCCATCCGCCTCGGCACCGAACGCGCCACGCGCGACCATCCGCTCCGCAGCAGCATCGTCTCGCCACTGACCCGCGAGAACCGCCAGACCAGCACCGGCGAAGGCATCCCCATCATCCACTTCGACTTCGTGCCGGACGCCGACACGCTCGACATTTTATTCATGCCGAAAGGCAGCGGCTCGGAGAACATGAGCTCGCTGAAAATGCTCGTGCCCGCCGACGGCGTAAACGGCATCAAGCGCTTCGTGCTCGAACAAGTCGTCGGCGCGGGCGCCAAGCCGTGCCCGCCCACCATCGTCGGCATCGGCATCGGCGGCTCGTCCGATCTCTGCCTGGCGCTCGCCAAAAAAGCCACCGCGCGCCCGCTCGGCACGCGCAACCCCGACCCGCAATTCGCCGCCCTCGAGGAGGAACTCTTCAACGCCATCAACGCCACCGGCATCGGCCCGCAGGGACTCGGAGGCGACACCACGGCGCTGGCCGTTCACATCGAGGCTGCGTGGACGCACATCACCTGCAACCCCGTCGCCGTGAACCTGCAATGCTGGCGTGCTGAACGCCGCCGCGCGACTTTGTCCGCGGACGGAACGGTGGAGTTCGGTTTTTGACATGGCTTCCTTTCGTTTCACCACCCCGCCTTCCGAGGCCGCCGTGCGCCAACTCAAGGCCGGCGATTCCGTCACGCTCGACGGCGTCGTGTTCGGCATCCGCGACGCGGGCCTCATCCGCCTGTTCGACCAAGGCGTGCCATGCCCGGTGGATTTGCGCGGAGCCGCGCTGCTGCACACGGCGCCGAACGTCCGCAAACTTCCCGACGGCCGCTACGAGCCGTTGTCCATCGGCACCACCACGAGCCTGCGTATGGACCGCTACACCGAGCCGCTGCTGCGCGACCACGGCGTGCGCGCGATCCTCGGCAAGGGCGGCCTCTCGGCGTCGAGCGCGGCGTTGATGGCGCGATACGGCGCGGTGTATTTGAGCGTCACCGGCGGCGCGGCGGCGGGCCAGACGTTGCAGACCGAGGCGATCGAGCGCGTGTTTTGGGAAGACCTGATGCCCGAGTGCCTGTGGCAATTCCGCGTGAAGGGCATGGGGCCTCTGATCGTGGGCATTGATGCGCAGGGGAACAACCTCCAGCTCGACGTGCAGGGAGAAGCCGAGCGCAGGTCGGCGGACATTCTGCGCAAGATGGGTGTCGCATGAACGAACCGCCCGGACCTCCGCGCCGCGCGCCGTATCGCGGCACCGTGGCGTGGGTCATCCAGCGCATCTCGGCCATCGTGATGATCGTGCTGCTGCCGCTGAAACTCTACACCGGCTGGGCCGCGCGCGACCGCCTGCCGTGGATCCTGCCGGGTTCGCCGAAGCAGATGCACTTCAACGCCGCCCTCGACCTCGTGCTGCTGCTCTGCCTGCTCATCCACATGGCCTACGGCATTCGCGTGATGCTCATCGACGCCGGTGTCATCCGTGAAGACCGCTGGTTCTGGAGATTCACCGCGGGCGCGCTCGCCCTCTTCGCGGTCATCGTGTGGGCGGTGTATCTGCGGGCGGATTGAGCGCGCGTCCGACATCGTGCGGTCGACGCCAAGGATGAACACCATGCCTGCGCCCGGAAGGATGGGCGGCGGAACAGGCTCAGGCGCGCAGCGTCCGGCGCAGGAGGTTGTGTGTGATGCGCTGCACGCGCGCGTCGGGACCGTGCGGGCGCGACCAGTGTGACCACGGCAGGATGTGGCCCGGCGGCGAACTCAGTCCCTGCGCCCACCAGATCGTCGCGGCGTTGAAGACGATGTTGTTCTTCGGCCCCGGGAAGATCGTAGCCGTCCAGTGCGCCGGCGTGACGCCGCCGCGCCACACGGTTCCCTCGGCCACGACTTCGAGTCCGGGGATGTTCGCCGGCGCCCCGTGATGTTCCCAACCGACCAGCCCGGGCACCGACTCGCCCTGCTTCATGCCGGTGCCCTCGAAGATCCAGTGTTCGGGTTTCGTGCAGGTCCAGTCGCCGCCGCCGTTGAAGGGCACGATGCTCCGCGCGCCGATGAGGTCCGCCTCGTTGCGGGAATCGCGTTTCCAGTCCTTCGTGAAGACGCTGATGGAATCCTCGATTTCCGGGTCCGTGAGTCCCGCGTAAATGCCGGTGCGCGTCAGGATGCGTCCGCCCGCGCCGCCCGAGGAGGGCGAGAACGGCGTGACACCGAAGACCGAATTCCCGCAGAGCCACAGCGCGTTCGTGCCCGCGGCAATCGCGCCCTTCACGGCGTCGAACTGCCGAGGATCCCAATACTCGTCGTGCCCGACGCTGAGGAATGTCTTGCAGCGCGTGATGTTGCCAGGTTCGAGGCAGTCGCGGTTCGAGCAGTAGGTCACGTCGTAGCCGTGTTCCTCGAGCCAGTAGGCGAGCGGGAATTCCCACAGCAGGAATTCGCCCGACCCGATCGAAAGCGGGTGCTCGTAAATCTGCGCGTATTTGCCGTAAGGCCGGTCGAAGCTCGCCGCCACGCCCACCGCGTGCGCGCCGCGCGGGTCCGTGTAGAGCGAGTAATTGTCAGGCCACTTGTTGTAGGCCTGCCACGTGTTGTCGCTGCATTGAAAGAGAAAGTCCGCGCGGCGCTCGTCCTTCACGATGAACACCACGTAGCTCTGCCAATAGGGCCCGGCGGCTTGGTCGGGCACGGTCGTGATCCGGCCGAGATACACGCCGCTCGTCCAGTCGGCGGGAATCTTGAACGAGAGGACCGGCTCCCACCTGCACTCGCGCAGGCGCTTGTCGCCCACGGGCGGGTCGGACTGTTTCGTGCATGGAATGGGGTCCGTCTTCATCATCCGCCGCGCACCGCGCCCTCCGTAGAAGCCCATGCGGAAAACCTCGAGCGTGAAGCGCGCGGCGGGGTTCGTGCTGACCATGAAGTCGAGCTGCTCGCCGGCTCTCACGCTCTGGCGCGAGCAATAGCCCTCGATGGCGGGCGACCGGAAGCCCAGGTTCTTGTCGAGCCGCACGCGCGTGAGCTGCCAGTCGAGCGCGCCGGGCCTCGCGTTCTCGGCGGCGATGGCCGATGCCCGGCGCGCCGTGGCGCGGGTTTGCGCCCGCGCTTCCGCCCCGGCTGCGGCCGACGCCGCGAACGTGGCGACGCTGCCTTTCAGGAACTCGCGCCGCCTTAACCGGGCGGCGGTGCGGGGATGACGTGGGTTCATGAGGATGTTCGATTCGCGGCCGCGCCGGGCGCGGGCTGGAGCAGAAGCGCAAGCCACAAGGCAATCAACACAAGGCGCAACATCGCCGCGGAGCGTAGCAGCGCGCCGCGTTTGCTCAATGCCGAAGCGAGTCCGCATCGCCCACCCCCGCGGCGCATCGGCACGCGCGGGAATCGGGACGCATTGCCCGTTGCAACTTCGACCCCGCTGCCCGAGCCTCGCTCGCGGCACGATGGAACCCCTTGTTCGAATCCTCCACGAGGACGCCGACCTCCTCGCCCTGAACAAGCCCGCGGGCCTCGCCTGCCACCCGACCAAGTCTGGCCCGCTCTCCAGCCTCATCAGCCGCGCGCGGCTGCACCTCGGCGGGGCCGTGAAGCCTCACCTGATCAACCGGCTCGATCGCGAGACCAGCGGCGTCATCCTCATCGCCAAGTCTGACGCCACCGCGCGCGACCTGCGCAAGTTGTGGGAGTCGCGCCTCGTCGCGAAGGAGTATCTCGCCATCGTCCACGGCCACATCCGCGACGAGCGCGGCCTGGTGGATGCCCCGCTCGGCCACGACGAGTCCGCGCAGACGTTCATCAAGGATTGCGTGTGCGCGGATGGCGCCCCGTCGCAGACGGGCTACGACGTGGTGAGCCGCTTCGCGCGGGACGGGCGTGAGTTTACGCTCACGCGGGTGCACCTGCTCACCGGCCGGAAGCACCAGATTCGCATCCACCTCGCGCACATCGGCCACCCGGTCGTGGGCGACAAGCTCTACGGCGGCGACGAACGGTTGTATCTCGATTTCGTGCGCGGCCGGCAGACGGACGAGCAGCGCGCGCGCTTGATGCTGGAACATCAGGCGTTGCACGCGAACACAATCCGGGTCGGATGGCGCGGACGGGCGTGGGAATTCACCGCGCCCCCCGAGCCCGAGTTCGCGCGCTTCGCGGGACTCCCGCAGCCGTGAACTGCGCGAAGAAGCGGAGACCTGTCCAGTTTCGCCGCCCGGAAAGCCGCCCACTTTCCCCTCGCGCGTCCACGTTGCCGTCCGTTTAATGGCCGCGCGTCTCATGGCGCATCCCATGGAAGTCCAGGTCGCCGCCCTTTGTGATTTCGCCGCCGACTACGGCGGCAAGCTCTGCGTCGTCGGCGTGTTCGACACGGTCGTCGCGCCCTCGTTCCCCATCAAGCGTGCGCACTGCTACATCGCGCTGCGCATCCTGTTTCGCGACGATGACCGCGGTCGCCACCTGCTCAAGTTCTCGCTCATCGACGAGGACGGCTGCAACCTGCTCCCGAAGCTCGGCGGCGAGATGAACGTCGCGCTCCCGGACCACCTCTTCTTCCTCAGCACCAACGTGTGCCTCAACCTGCAAGGCATCGAATTCAAGCGCCCCGGCCAGTATTCCATCGACATCTCGGTTGACGACAAGATGATCGCCCGCATCCCGCTCCAAGTCGTCCTCCTCCAGCCCCCGCCCGCACTGGCATGAAGACGCGCGTCCTCGGCGGCGACCTGCACATGATCGAGCTGCGCACGCGGATGCCGTTCAAATACGGCATCGCCACGATGACGCAGATGCCGATGGCCTTCGTGCGGCTCGCCGTCGAGACCGGCCGCACGCAATCGCCCGGCATCGCCGCGGACCTGCTCCCGCCCAAGTGGTTCACGAAGGATCCCGCCCGCCCGCTCGCCGGGGAAATCGTCGAGATGCTCCGTGTCATCCGCCACGCGATGACCCTCGCGCGCGGGATGAGCGCGGAGACACCGTTCGACCTGTGGAAGATGCTGCACGCCGCGCAATCGCGCTGGGCCGCGCAGCAGAATCTCCCGCCGCTGCTCGCGCACTTCGGCACGTCGCTCGTCGAGCGCGCCGTGCTCGACGCCGCATGCCGGGCCGCCGGCAAGCCCTTCGCGCGGCTGCTGCGCGAACACGCCTTCGGAATGCGGATGGGCGAGCTGCACGCGGAACTCGGCGGCTCCCATCCCGCGGACTTCCTGCCGGAGAAGCCCCTCGAGCACATCACCGCCCGCCACACCGTCGGCCTGTCCGACCCGCTCGCGGAGGCCGACATCGCGCCGGCCGACCGGGTGAGCGACGGCCTGCCGCAGTCGCTCGCGTTGTGCATCCGCCACTACGGCCTGCGGCATTTCAAAATCAAGGTCAACGGAGACCTCGAGCGTGACCTCGACCGGATGCACCGCGTGGCGGGGATCATCCGCGACCACGCGCCCGCGGACTTCGCGTTCACGCTCGACGGCAACGAGCAGTTCAAGTCGCTCGCCGACTTCCGCCGCTTCTGGGAGGCGCTGCGAGCGAGCGAGGCGCTCCGGCCGTTCCTCGAACGCCTGCTGTTCGTGGAACAACCGCTGCACCGCGACGTGGCGCTCGACCCCGCCGCGGTCGGTCCGCTGCGCGACTGGCCCGACGCGCCGCCGATGATCATCGACGAATCGGACGCCACGCTCGAAAGCCTGCCCGCCGCGCTCGCGCTCGGCTACGCGGGCACGAGCCACAAAAATTGCAAGGGCGTGTTCAAGGGCGTCGCCAACCGGTGCCTGCTCAAGCGCCGCGCCACGGCCGCGCCCGCGGACGCGCGGTTCATGATGAGCGGCGAGGATCTCTGCAACGTCGGCCCGGTCGCATTGCTGCAGGACCTCGCGGTCTGCGCCGCGCTCGGCATCGAGAGCGTCGAGCGCAACGGTCACCACTACAACGCCGGCCTGTCGCAGTTTCCCAAGCCCGTGCAGGAACAGATGCTCAAGCTCCACGGCGACCTCTACCACGCGAGCGACGCGGGCTGGCCGACGTTGACGCTCCGCGAAGGCAGGATCCCGCTCGGCTCCGTGAACGGCTCGCCGTTCGGCGTGAGATTCCTCGTGGACGTCGCGGCGTTCACGAAGCTCGAGGAGAATTGAAACCGGTTCCCGGCGATGGGCCGCCCGGGGAACTTGAAGCACGAGCGCCATCCGGCCGGGCCGGGCGTCGGGCAGGCGGGGCAGGCGCGCGCACTGGCGGAACGCGCCGAGCGGATTGAACAGTGCGGAGGGCGCCAGGCGCGGCAAGTGTCCGTGAACGGCCGCCGCCTTTTCAACACGGTTCAACCCGCGCCCGCGCTTGCGCGGGCCGACGCGGGTCTGCGAAAGTCCGGCCGCGTCACGCGACACGCGACGCCGCTGAAGTCCATGCACCACCACGCCGGCGCGCACGCCGACCCGACCTTCTCCGCGAGGAAGCGCTCGACGATGGAAATCCTCCGTCGCGTGGCGGTTTATCTGCGTCCCTACAAGCTGATGGCCGCGGGCACGATCGCCTGCGCGCTGCTCTCGCTCGCGTTCGCCTTCGCCTATCCCAAGCTCACGCAGCTCATCATCGACGACGTGATCGTCAAGAAGGACGCCGCCCGCCTCGCGCCCGTGATGCTGATGCTCATGGCGGCGTTCGCGCTGCGCGAACTCTTCAACAGCCTGCGCATCCGCATCAACAACGAGTTCGAGCAGAAGGTCATCTTCGACATGCGCCGCGATGTCTATGCGCGGCTGCAACGGCTGCCGGTCGGGTGGTTCGACCAGCGCGCGTCGGGCGACTTGATGACGCGTGTGATCGAGGACGTGAACTCGGTCGAGCGCGTGCTCATTGACGGCACGGAGCAGGGCACCGTGGCCGTGCTGAGCATCGTGGGTGTGCTGGTGATTCTCTTCGCGACGAACGCCCCGCTCACGGGGGTCGCGCTCGCGCCGCTGCCCTTCCTCGCGGGCGGCGCGCTCTGGTATACGCTCACGGCGCACCGCCGCTACCGGGCCCAACGCGAGGCCGCGAGCGCGATGAACGCGCTGCTCATGGACAACCTGCAGGGCGTGCGCCAGATCAAGACCTTCGGCCGCGAGCCGCACGAGGACAGGCGCTTCGCAGAGCGCGCGAACGACCTGCGGCTCGGCACGCTCGGCGTGATGCGCGTGTGGGCGATGTATTCGCCGGCGATGGCGTTCTTCGCGTCGGCGGGCGCGGGTCTCGTGCTGTGGGTCGGCGGCGCGACGGTGATCCGCGGCGAGATGACCGTGGGGGAACTGGTCGGGTTCATCTTTTACCTCGTGCTGTTTTACGAGCCGGTCGCGCGGTTGCACGGCCTCAACCAGATGCTTCAGTCCGCGCGCGCGGCGGGCGAGCGCGTGTTTGACATCCTCGACACCGGCGAGGAACGCAGCAACCTCGTGAGTGCGCCCGCCATCCTCCGCTCGACGCCGGGCGCGGACGCGCAGGCGCCCTCGGGCGCGATCCACTGGCGCGCGCGGGGCGAGGTGAGCTACGAATCCGTCGGCTTCAGCTACGGGCCCGAGCGCGTCGTGCTCAAGGACATCTCCCTCGGCGCGAGGCCCGGGCAGATGATTGCGCTCGTCGGCCCGACCGGCGCGGGCAAGTCCACGCTTGTGAACCTGCTGCCCGGCTTTTACCGGGCCACGTCGGGCCGGATCACCATTGATGACTGCGACATCGCGAACCTCACGCTTCACGAACTGCGCCAGCAGATCAGCGTCGTGAGCCAGGAGGCGTTCCTCTTCAACGGCACCGTGCGCGAGAACATCCTCTACGGCCGGCTCGACGCGACGGCGGCGGAACTCCTCGCCGCGTCGAACGCGGCCAACTGCCACGAGTTCATCTCGCGCCTGCCGCAGGGCTACGACTCGCGCGTGGGCGAGCGCGGCGTGAAGCTGAGCGTCGGAGAGAAACAGCGCGTCAGCATCGCCCGCGCGCTCCTCAAGGACGCGCCCATCCTCATCCTCGACGAGGCGACGGCGAGCGTGGACACGCAGACCGAGCGGCTGATTCAGGAGGCGCTCGAACGGTTGATGGCGGGGCGCACGAGCTTCGTCATCGCGCACCGGCTGAGCACCATCCGCAACGCCGACCGCATCCTCGTGATGATGCACGGCCAAATCGTCGAGCGCGGCACGCACGACGAACTGCTCGCGGCCGGCGGCCTCTACGCGAAACTCGCGCGCATCCAGAACACGACGTTCATCGAGGAAGGGTTTGAGAAGCTGGCGGTGACGTGAGTGAATCTCCGGCCGCCGCGGCGCGCGATGGGTTCAACTTAACCCGCCCGGCCACCCCTCACCCGTCCCGCTCCGGGCGGGGCGGTCGGGGCAGCACAGGTTCGAAGAACGGGAATCGAAGGATGACCCGGGGAGAGCGACCGACGATTCGGCGATCCGCCACGTCAGCCTTCATGCCTTTCGCTTCTCTCCCACGTTGATGCTCATCGCCCCGCCGACGAGGTTGATCGTGCGCAAGTTCACCGCGCCGAGTTCGCGGAGCTTCGCCTCCACGCCGCGTTGCGCCGGGTAGTGCAGAAGCGACTCGTGGATGTAAGCGTAAGCCGGCGCGTTCCGGCAGAAGACGCGGCCGAGCACCGGCACCGCGCAGCGGAGCCAGCCAAAGTAGATCGATCGCCAGAGCGCGTTGTCGGGCCTGCCGAAATCGAGCACGAGCAACCGCGCGCCCGGCCGCGTGACGCGCCACATCTCGCGCAGCCCGGCGTCGAAGTCCGCGAGGTTGCGCAGTCCATAGCTGATGCTCACCACGGCGAAGCTCGCGTCCGCGAACGGCGTGCGAAGCGCGTCACCTTGGATGAAATGCGGATGGCGGATGGCCGGTTGGGGATTGGCCGGGGTTCGATTCGCCGTCCCGTCAGCCTCGAACTGTGAACTTCTTTCGCGCGCGACTTGGAGCATCGGCTCGCTGAAGTCGAGTCCCGTGACTTCCGCGCCCGCGCGGGCGAGCGCGAAGGCGACGTCGCCCGTGCCGCAGCACAGGTCGAGCGCGGTGTCGCCCGGCTTCACGCGCGCGAGTTCGACAAGCTGCCGCTTCCACCGACGGTGCAGGCCGAAGCTTTGCAGGTCGTTGAGCAGGTCGTAGCGGTCCGCGATGCCGGCAAAAAGGTCGCCGACCTTCTCCGCGCGCGGCGCGCCCGCCGCGTAGTAGCGATTGGCCACGCGGCAAGCGTAACACAACGGCTCGGCAACTTGCGACTCGCGCGCGGGGTGACTTTGCCGGGTCGACTCTTGCCAAGCCCCGGAGCGCGAAGCACAGTCCGCCACACGCCCATGCCCATCCTGGAACTCATCGCGGCCTCGGCGCAACTCGTGGTGTGCGCGGCGTTCGTCGCCGGATTCCTCGTCGAGCTGAACCGCACAAAGCAGCTTCGCGGCGAGGCGCGGAGCCGGCGGCGGCTCATCGCGGGGCTATTCCTCCTGCTGCCCCTGTTCGGTCCGAATTTCGGCTCGGGGCTCGTGGTGCTGGTGAAGGGCTCGTATTTCGCCGGCGTGCTCGGCCTCGTGTGGCTTTATCACACGCAGGACGACCCGGTGCGGCTCGTGGTCAAGTGGATGGTTTCGCTGGGACTGATCGTGCTCGCGGGATTCGCCGTGCCGATGCTCGGCATTTACGGTGTGCCGCTGCTGGCGGTGGTGGGTGTCGGCATGTCCGTGATGTGGGCGCCGAACATCGGCGCGATGCTGGCCCGGCCGTTCACGAGCATGTTTGAGGGCGGCGACGAGCCCGACCACAAGGCCTGTTACTCGCAGGCGCACGCGCAACGCATGCGCGGCCGTTATCCCGAGGCCATCGCGCTCGTGCGCGCCGAGCTGGAGCGGTTCCCGGAGGACTTCGACGGCATGATGTTCATCGCGTCGGTGCAGGCGGAGAATTTCAACGACCTCGCCGCCGCCACACGCACGGTCAAGGAGGCGCTGGCGCAGACAGCGCGCGAGCCGCATCAAGTGAGCTACGCGCTGAACACGCTCGCGGACTGGCTGCTCAAGACCGGCGACACCGCGGGCGCGACGGCCGCGCTCGAGCGCATCGTCTCGGCGTTCCCGGGCACCGAGCTCGAACAACAGACGATCCAGCGGCTCTCGCGCCTGGCCACGGCGGGCCCGCGCGAGAAACGCGAGTCCGTGGTGATGCCCGAGTATGAGCGCGACCTGGGATTGCGCGGCATGAAGCTCGCCGTCAAGGCGCCCGAGGAGGAATCGGCCGGGCAAAAGGCGCAGCGCTATGTCGAGCGGCTTCAGCATTATCCGTCGGACTGGGAGGCGCGGGAGGAACTCGCGCTCATCTACGCCGATCACTACCAGCGGCTCGACCTCGCGCTTGACCAGCTCGAACAACTCATTGCCGCGCCGCACCAACCGCAGAAGCAGGTCGTCCGGTGGCTGAACCGCGCCGCGGACCTGAACCTGCGCATCGGCCGCGACCCGGCCGCAGCCCGCGCCGCGCACGCGCGGATTGTCGCGCTCTTCCCCGGCTCGCCCGCGGCGGTGCGCGCCGAGGAGGCGATCATCGCGCTCGCGGACGCGAAGGCTCCCGACGCGGCAAAGGCCAAAGCAACCGCCGAGGAGTTCATTGATTAC
Organism: Verrucomicrobiota bacterium; assembly: GCA_016871675.1. Taxonomy (NCBI): domain Bacteria; kingdom Pseudomonadati; phylum Verrucomicrobiota; species Verrucomicrobiota bacterium. The sequence goes on along the minus strand of VHCN01000010.1, from coordinate 21,150 downwards.
GCGGCGCGCGCGGGGTTGAAGCGGAAGGAACAGGAACCGGGTGCGAACGCGCCGCGGGTCCGCGGCCTCCCCTCGTGACCCGGCCGCCGACAACTACTGAATCTCGCGCACCTTCACGTTTCGGAAGCTGCACTCGTCGGAGTGATACGTGAGCAGGAGGTGCCCGCGCCGCCGCGTGCCGAAGCCGGCGGCGTTCTTGAACTTTGACCTGGACACACGCTCGAGGATTTGGGGATCGCCGCAGTCGTATTCGACCACCTTCTCGCCGTTGAGCCAGTGCTCGACGTGGTTTCCCTTCACCAGGATTCGCGACGAGTTCCATTCGCCCCACGGCTTGAGCTTCTTCTTCTCCGGGTCGGGCGCGACGATGAGATAGAACGACGCGCAACTCGACAACGTGTCCTTGGTGAGCACGTCGTCCAGCAGTTGATACTCGTGCCCGACGCCCGTGGCTTCGCTGAAAAAGTATTTCACCCCGTTGTTGGAGCGCGGCGGCATCTTCCACTCCCACGCGAACTCGAACTGCTCGTAGGTCTCCACCGACAGCAGGTTGCCGCCCTTGCCGCCCTTCACGCACGTGAGCGCGCCGTCCTTGATCTCCCAGCCGCTCTCGGGCGGGCCGGGTTTCTTGATGCCGCGCCAGTTCGCGAGTGACTTGCCGTCGAAGAGCAGTTTCCACCCGGCCCGCTTCTCGGCTTCGGTGAGCGTGTTGTGCGGCGCGTCGGCGGCGGGCATGGCCGCGGGATGTGCGAAAACCAGCGCGGCGAGAAGGAGTGAATTCGCATGCATGGCAGGTGAATGCCTGACGCCGCGCGCCGCGCGAGGATTCGAGGCGGCCGCGGTTACTTCGTCACGCGACCCAGCCCGAACTGGTCGCCCGCGCGCGCGGGCCTCCTTGCAACGGACGCGGCGGCGGTGCAGGCTCGGCGTCCCGCAGCCGCGGGATCGCGTGATCAGCCTTGACGAAGCCCAGCCCGCCGCCGGTGTGACCGACCTCGTCGCGCAGGTCGGGGAGTTTTTCGGCCCGGCCGGTCGGCTCGCGCGCGCGAAGAACTTCGAGTATCGCCCGCAGCAGCAGCAGATGGCCGTGGCCGTCACACGCGCGCTGCTCGACCACTCGCACCTCGCGGTCGAGGCGGGCACGGGCGTCGGCAAGTCGCTCGCGTATCTCATCCCGGCCGTCCTCTGCGCCACCGCGCACGGGCGGAAGGCCGTCGTCTCCACGCACACCATCAACTTGCAGGAGCAACTCTCGCAAAAGGACCTGCCAATGCTCGAGGCGATCCTTCCGGTGAAGTTCTCGCACACGCTCCTCAAGGGCCGCGGGAATTATCTGTGCCTGCGCCGGCTCCACAAGGCGATGCTGCAGGCCGACCACCTCTTCACCTCGCCCGAGCAGGAGGAACTCAAGCGCGTCTTCGAATGGTCGAAGCGGACCACCGACGGCAGCTTGTCGGACTTCGACACCGAGCCCGATCCAAAAGTGTGGGCGCAAGTGTGCTCCGAGCGCGGGCTGTGCTCGCCGAAGCTTTGCGGACGCGACAGCGACTTCGCGAAGGACCGGGACGTGTGCTTTTTCCAGCGCGCGCGCCAGCGGTTCCTTTCGGCCGACGTGCTCGTGGTGAACCACACGCTTTTCTTCACACTGCTCGGCGCCATGGAAGAGGAGGGCGACAGCGAGGGCATCCTGTTCAAGAACGACTTCCTCATCTTCGACGAGGCGCACACGATGGAGCAGGTCGCCGCGAAGCACATCGGCCTCAACATCTCCAGCGGGCAGGTGCGTTACGCGCTGCAGCGGCTGTGGAACCCGCGCACGGAGAAAGGCCTGCTCGCGGTGTTGCGGCAGGGCGGAGCGGTGAAGCTCGTCGCCGACCTGCTCGGCGAGGCCGATGGCTTCTTCCACAAGATCGAGGAGGCGTGCGAGGAACTCCGCGCCGCGCCCGCTCCGGCCACTTCGCGCCGCGCCGCGCCCGAATCCGCCGCCGGCCGCGCGCGGGCGTGGACCGAACTGCGCATCCGCAGGCCCGACCTCGTGAAAGACTCGCTCACGCTCCCGATCACGCGCGTGCGCGAGGCCGTGAGCGAGCTGATCAAGCAGTCCGGGGACAAGGAAATGGCGGAGGAACTCGCCGAATGCAACCGGCGGCTGCTCGAACTGCGGGGCGCCGTGGCGGCATTCCTGAGCCAGACCGCCGAGGATCACGTTTACTGGGTCGAGCGCGGCGGCAAGGTGCAGCGCACCCTCTCGCTCAACGCCGCGCCGGTCCGCGTGGCGGATTACCTGCGCCGCCGGCTGTTTGAACGCGGGACATCGGTGGTGATGACCAGCGCGACGCTGGCCACGCAGGTTTCACCGCCCGGCATCGAGGCGGCGGATTCCGAACGCCCGCCCAGGCCCGCAACCCGCGGCCCGAACCCCGCAACAGCGGGCGGCGGGATGGATTACTTCGCGCGGCAGGTCGGCGCGGAAAACGCCACGCTGCTGCAGGTGGGCTCGCCTTTCGACTACGAGCGGCAGATGAAGGTGTTCGTCGCCAACCGCATGCCCGACCCGCGCGACGCCGACTACGCCGGGGCCCTTGAGCATTGGATCGGGCACTTCGTGAAAATGACCCACGGCAAGGCGTTCGTGCTGTTCACAAGCACGAAGCTCATGCAGGACGTCGGCTCGCGAATGGAGCCATTCTTCGGGCGGCTCGGCGTGAAATGCTTCGTCCAAGGCACCGGCATGCCACGCAACACGATGCTCGAGCACTTCAAGGAGGACGTGAACTCGGTGCTCTTCGGCACCGCGAGCTTCTGGCAGGGCGTGGACGTGCCGGGCGAGGCGTTGAGCAACGTGATCATCACCCGGCTGCCCTTCGCCGTGCCCGACCACCCGCTCATCGAGGCGAAGCTCGAGGCCATCGAGGCGCGCGGGGGCAACTCCTTCATGGAACTCTCGCTGCCCGAGGCCGTGCTGAGATTCCGCCAGGGCGTCGGCCGGCTCATCCGCACCAAGTCCGACACGGGCATCGTCGTCATCCTCGACAACCGCGTCCTCGCCAAACGCTACGGCCGCGACTTCCTCAACTCCCTGCCCAAGTGCCCGGTGGAGGTTGTGTGAGTGGCGTCGCGGCCGATTCGCACTTGCCTGCCCTTTGCTCGCTGATACAGTCCGCGCACAACTCGGCGGCCACGGACGGAAAACATGTCGCCGTGAGAGACCCACGGAGCCACGCACCTTGAAAGTATTCAGCGGCACATCCAACGAGCCCCTTGCCAGGGCCATCTGCGAATACATGGGCATCGATCTGGGCAAGTGCACCGTGTCGGCGTTCCCCGATGGCGAGACGTTTGTGAAGATTGACGAGAACGTCCGCGGCGAGGATGTGTTCATCGTCCAGTCCACGAGTCCGCCGACCAACCATCACTTGATGGAGTTGTTCATCATGATGGACGCGCTGCGCCGGTCGAGCGCCTCGCGCATCACCGCGGTGCTGCCCTTCTACGGTTACGCGCGGCAGGATCGCAAAGACCAGCCGCGCGTGCCCATCACGGCCAAGCTCGTCGCCAACCTGCTCGTCGCCGCGGGCGCGAACCGGGTGCTGACGATGGACCTGCACGCGCAGCAGATTCAGGGCTTCTTCGACATCCCCGTGGACCATCTCTACGCGGCGCCCGTGATGTTCGACTACCTGCTCGGCAAGGAAATCCCCGACCTCGTGGTGGTGAGTCCCGACGTCGGCGGGTTGAAGATGGCCTACGCGTATTCGCAGTTCCTGGAGGCCGGACTGGCCATCGTCGCCAAGCGCCGCAAGAGCGCCACCGAGGTCGAGTCCATGAGCGTCATCGGCGAAATCCGCGGCAAGAACGTGCTGCTGGTGGACGACCTGACCGAGACGGCCGGCACGCTGACGACGGCGGCCAAGCTGCTCCGGCGCAAGGGCGCGAGGCGCATTTACGCCTGCGTTTCCCACGCCATTCTCAATCAACTGGGCATCGAAAGATTGCGCAAATCGAAGATTGACGAACTCATCACCACTGATACTGTCCAGCGCCCTGCGATAGACGGGGTGCGCATCACGACCCTTTCCGTCGCAGGAATGCTCGGCGAAGCCATCAAGCGGATTCACAGCAATTCCTCGGTGACATCGCTGTTTGAATTTAAGGGCGGGCGCGCCGGCTGAACGTGGGTTCAGCCGCGGACCCGAGGTAGAATTTGACATGAAATCAGTCGCACTCTCCGCGTCCCCGCGCACGGCCACCCGCCGCACCGCGGTCAAGAAACTCCGGGCCCAGGGCCTCGTGCCCGCCGTCATTTACGGCCGGCAACTCCAGTCCCAGAGCCTCGCGCTCAGCGACAAGGAGTTCAGCCTGCTCCTCAAGCACTCGGTCTCCGAGAACATCCTCGTGGACCTCGCCGTCAACGGCGACGACCGCCCCAAGCGCCTCGCCCTCGTGCAGGAGGTCCAGCACCATCCCCTTTCCGGCAAGGTCCTCCACGTGGACTTCCACGAGGTGAAGGAAGACGAGAAGGTCGCCATCAGCGTCCCTGTCGAAACCGTCGGCGAGGCCATCGGCGTCAAGAACGGCGGCACCCTCGAACACGTCCTCTTCAAGCTCCGTATCCGCGCCTTCCCGAAGGACCTTCCCGAAACCCTTTCGGTGGACGTCTCCGCCCTCGACATCGGCAAGATCATCCACATCGGCGAAATCCCTGCGCCCGAAGGCGTCGAGATTTTGGGTGACAAGAAAGTCCCCGTCATCGCGGTCGTCGCGCCCATCACCGAGGAGCAGGAGGCCGCGGCCGCGGCCGCCGCCGCCGAGGCGCCGACCGAGGTCGAGATGATCAAGGAAAAGAAAGACGAAGAAGGCGCCGCCCCCGCCGACGCGAAGGATGCGAAGGCCGCAAAGGGCGACAGAGCCGCCGCAAAACCCGACGACAAGGCCGCGGCCAAGGCCGCCGCCCCCGCCAAGGGCGCTGCACCGGCAAAAGAAGAGAAGAAGCCGGAGAAAAAGAAGTAGCTTTCGACCGTGCTTCCGGCCACTGCCTTGGGCGGGGAACCGGACGCGGGCGACTGCGAGGCTGCGATGGAGAACCTGTATCTCATCGCGGGCTTGGGCAACCCGGGCGCCGAATACGAACGGACGCGCCACAACATCGGGTTCATGCTCGCCGATGCGCTCGCCGCGCGCTGGCGGGCCGTCTGGAAGACCGTCAGAAAGTTTGACGCGCGCATGGCCGAGGCCGGAGTCGCCGACCGGCGCGTGTTGCTCTGCGAGCCGCAGACGTTCATGAACGAGAGCGGCTCAGCCGTGCAGGCGGCGCGCGCGTTTTACCACGTGCCGCTGGAACGGGTGCTCGTGGCGGTGGACGATGCCGACCTGCCGCTGGGCAGCATCCGCATGCGCGGCAACGGCAGCGCGGGCGGGCATCACGGGCTCGAGTCCGTGGAGCGGCACCTCGGCACGCGCCATTACGCGCGGCTACGGATGGGCATCGGCCGGCGCGACCCGGCGGTGCGGGAAATCACCGGCCATGTGCTGGGACGCTTCGCGAAGGCCGAGGCCGAATGCGTCGCGACAGTCTTGGACCGCGCGGCAAGCCAGGTCGAGTGCTGGCTGGCGGGCGGGTTGTCGAAGGCAATGAGTCAGTTCAACGGGCCCGTCGAGGGCCCAGAGCAGAAGGACACGAAGTGAAACGATACGAAGGCCTGTTTATCCTGAACACCGCCGGACGCGAAGACGGCGTGAAGGAAATCATCGACCACATCTCCGCCGACATCGCCGCCGCGGGCGGCAAAGTCGAGACCGTCCAGAAAATGGACAAGCGCCCGTTCACGCGCGTCGCCGACAAGAAACACGCCTCCGGCTACTACGTGAACATCATTTTCGAGACCGACCCGAAGGCGCTGCCCAAGCTCCGGCACAAGTTCAAGATGAGCGCGGACGTCTTTCGCACCCTTTTCACGATCGCGCCGCCGCCGAAGGCCGCAACACCCGGGCTGATCCCGGCGGCTTGACACCCCCACTCCGACCCCACTGGCTTATGGCCGCCAACATCAACAAAGTCCTCCTGGCCGGGAATCTCACCCGCGACCCCGAGTTGAAGTTCACCGCCCAGGGAACCGCCATCGCCAATCTCGGAATCGCCGTGAACCGCGTGTTCACCAACCAGGCCGGCGAAAAAAAGGAAGACGTCACCTTCGTGGATGTCGAGGCATGGGGAAAGACCGCCGAGATCATGGGCCAGTATCTCAAGAAGGGCCGGCCCGTGTTCATCGAGGGCCGGCTAAAGCTCGACCAGTGGGACGACAAGCAAAGCGGCCAGAAGCGCAGCAAACTCAAAGTGGTTTGCGAGTCCTTCCACTTTATGGATTCCGGCGGCAGGCCCGCGCAAGGCGAAGGTTCCTCCCCCTCGACAGCCGCCACCACGCGCCCCGCCGCCCCGGCCGCCCAATCCACGCCCGCCGAACCCGATGAACCGCCCGCCGAACCGCACGACGACGTGCCGTTCTGATCCCGACCGCCCGCACCCTTTCAACATACGCCCACCATGGCCAAGAAGATTGAAATCATCCTGCTGCAGCACATCGTCGGCCTCGGCGCCGAAGGTGACCAAGTGAAGGTCGCCGCCGGTTACGCCCGCAACTACCTCCTGCCGCACCGTCTCGCCCTGCTCCACACGGCCGTCGGCAAGCGCCGGCTCGAGGCACTCCGGCAGGCCCGCGCCCAGCGCGAAGCCCACGAGCTGAACACAATGACCGAGCTCGCCAAGAGCCTCTCCAAGATGCTCCTGACCATCACGGTCAAGACGGGCGAGGACGGCAAGATGCACGGCGCCGTCACCAACGGCACCATTGCCGACGAGCTCAAGAACCAGTTCGAAATCGCGCTCGACCGGAAGAAAATCCACCTCGAGAAACCCATCAAGTCGCTCGGCGAACTCGAGGTCGAGATGCGCCTCCACCCGGAGGTCAAGACCACGCTCAAGATCACCGTCGTCAGCTCCACACCGCCGCCCGCGCCCGTCGCGCCGCCTCCTGCGAATGAAGGCGAGCAGCCGAAGGACGCGCGCGGCCGCCGCGGACCGCGCCCCGACCGCGGAGAGCGCCGGGCGCGTCCCGCAAGGGACGCCGCGCCCGAAGCGGCGAAGTAAGCTGACGGGCTTCAGTTCGGAATCACCGCGCCCACGGCGATGCGGTGCCGGAGATAATACTCCGCGCTCCACACATACTTGTCCGCCCACCAGCGGAGGCCAGCGCGTTCCTCGGACTTGAGTTCACGCACCACCTTCGCGGGCGAGCCCAGCACGAGCGAGCCCGGCGGAATCTTCGTGCGCTGCGTCACCAACGCGTTCGCACCCACGATGGACTGCGCGCCGATCTCCGCGCCGTCGAGGATCGTCGCGCCCATCCCGATGAGGCACTCGTCCGCGATGGTGCAGGCGTGCACCACGGCGGAGTGGCCGACGGTGACCCAGTTGCCGATCAGGCACGGGAAATCATCCGCCAGATGGACCATCGAGAGGTCTTGAATGTTGGAGTGGTGCCCGATCTCGATGCGGTTGATGTCGCCGCGAAGCACCGAGCCGAACCACACGCTCGAGTGGTCACCGATCGTCACGTCGCCGACAACCACGGCTGTGTTCGCGAGGTAAACCCCGGCGCCCAGCCGCGGCGTGCGTCGCAGATACGTGTCGAGTTGCTGGAAGTGCTCCCCGGCGGTGCGGCTCATGGTCGTGGATTAAGACCGGCGGTTCCGAAGTTCAAAGTTCAAAGTTCAAGGTTCCGGATCCTGGGTCGCGATCGAGCCGCGCGAGCCCCGTCCGCGTCGCGCCGGAATCGCAACTTGGAACTTGAAGCTCATCTGCCCTTCCCGCGCCCGATGCCGCCGGGTGTTTCCTTGAGCCCGCGCTCCCACGCCGCGTTGGTCACGTCCACAAGGCCGCTCCGCTCGCGCGCGGCGACGCCGCGTCGGCACGCGCGACGGCGAGCACCAGCGCGCCGCCGGACAAGGCGCGCGCGAGGAAGACGGGCGTGTGGACCATGGACGCAAGGACCGTCGTTGCCGCGCAGGATAAACGCCCCCCGCAGACGCGGGAAGTCCGATTCTGCAAGGCGGCGCCTCAACCGCCCGGCGCGGTGAGCGGCTTGCCGTTGTCCTTCGGGCCAAGCTTGAGGAGGAACGGCACCGCCGTCTGCGCCCACGCGCGCGGAGATGGAAAGCCCGCGGCGGACGACCCGAAGCAGCTCTGCAACATATCCGTGTGGATGATGCCCGGGTTGAGCGCGACCGCCGCGAGCCCGTCGGGAAGTTCCTGCGCGAGCGACTGCGTGAGGCCCTCGATGGCCCACTTCGTCGCGCAATACGGCGCGACCTGCGCGTCCGTCGAGCGGCCCCAACCGGAGCTGAAGTTGACGATGACTCCCGCCTTGCGCGCGATCATCGGCGGCGCGAACCACCGGATCACGTTCGCCACGCCCTTGAGATTCACGTCAATCACCGCCGAGAATTCCTCCGCGCCCACCCGCCAGAGCGGCGCGTTGCGGTTGATGAGCGCGGCATTGTTCAACACCAACTGCGGCGCACCGAACGCCTCGACCAGCCGCGCCGCCCAGCGTTCGACCGCTTCGTCGTCCGCGACGTCCACGCAGTCGAAGTCGTGCGGCGCGCCGAGGTCCACGCGAAGCCGCTCGACCGCGTCCTCCGAACGCCCGCAGCCCGCGACCCTGTGACCGAGCCGCGCAAACTCCACCGCCATCGCGCGCCCCAGCCCGCGCGTGACTCCGGTGATGACGATGAACCGGCCGTCCGTTGGTTTCATGCGATTGTCACCCGGCTGGCGGCCTGTTCCATCTCACTGCGTCCTTCCGAACTTTTTTTCCAGTTCGCGGAAGTTCATCTCGATGAGCGTCGGGCGGCCGTGCGGGCAGGTATAGGGCATCGCGCAGCGCCGCAGGTCCGCGAGCAGCGCCTCCAGCTCCGGCAGCGCGAGCGGGTCGTTCGCCTTCACCGCGTGGCGGCACACGGTCTTGGTCACGACGGCTTCGCCGAGCCGCAGCGGGTTGACGCCGTCGCCCGCGGCCTTCAGCTCGTCCACCAGCTCCAGCACGAACCGCCGCGCGTCCGATGTCTTCACCAGCGGCGGCAGGCCGTCGAGCAGGAACGTGCGCTCGCCGAACTCCGCGAGTCCCACGCCGAGCCGCGTGAGCGTGGGCAGCAGGTCGCGGAGGAACTGCGCGTCGCGCGGCGACAGATCGACCGTCTCCGGCAACAGAAGCTTTTGCGACGCCGCCACGCCGCCCGCCTCGAGCCGCGCGAGCATTTGCTCGAACAGCACGCGCTCGTGCGCCGCATGCTGATCCATCAGCACCAGGCCGCGGTCCGACTCCAGCACCACGTAGAGGCGGCCCACCACGCCGAGGATGCGGAGCGGGACGGCGAGCAGCGGGGGCGGGGCGGATGGGGGATGGGGAATGGTGGACGGGGGCGGAGTGGTGCGTGGTGTGTGCTGCGTGACGGGGGCGGGCGGCGCGAAGCCCATGGGGAGCGGGCGTTGTTCGCCGCGCGCGACAGGCCATTCGGGGATGGGCTTGGCGGGCAGCGGGAAGTTCGGCAACTGCGGCGGTTCCGCGACGGCGGCCTTCCCGACCTGCGGGTGACCGGGAATCGAAATCTCGCGCGGCGCCGGGCTCGAAGAACTTTGAACCTTGACCGTCGAGCCTTGAGCGTCGATCTCCGCCGTGCCGCGATGGAACGCGAGCAGCGTCTGGCGGACGGATTCTGAAACGAACCCGCGCACGTCGCGTTCGCGGTGGAATTTCACCTCGCGCTTCGCGGGATGGATGTTCACGTCCACCTCGGCCGGGTCGATCTCGAGGAACAGGCAGCACACGGGGAAGCGGCCCTTCATGAGCGCGGTGTGGTAGCCCTCGATGAGCGCATGGTTCAGCCCGCGGTTCTCGACCGGGCGGCGGTTCACGAACAAGTGCTGGTCCTCGCGCGTCGCGCGCGACACACCGGGCGCGCCGAGGAAACCCCGGAGCCGGATTTGTGATTGCCGGTTGCCGGTCGCGGATGGAGCGGAGGCGTCTTCCATGACGCTTGCGTCAATCGTGCCCGTGCAGTCCACGGGGAGCAGCTTGAGTTCCGCGCCGTGAAAGGCGCGGAGGCGCTCGCGCAGCGCGGCGAGTTGCGACGCGGCGTCCGCGCCGGACTTCGCCGCGGGCAACTGCCACACGGCCCGGCCGTCGTGCGTGAAGCTGAAGGCGACGTGCGGATGCGCCAGCGCGGCGAGCATCACGTAGTGCTGGATGTGCGCGCGCTCCGTTTCCTCGGCGCGGAGGAATTTGCGGCGCGCGGGCAGGTTGAAGAAAAGCTGCCGCGCCTCGACGCTTGTGCCCGGCGCGCAACCCGCCGCCCTCACCTCGATGATCTTGCCGCCGTTGATCACGACCTGCGTGCCCTCGGGCGAGCCGCTGTCGCGCTCGCGCGTCGTGAGCGTGAACCGGCTCACGCTTGCGATGCTCGGAAGCGCCTCGCCGCGGAAGCCCATCGTGCCGATGGACGCGAGGTCCTCGGCGCGCCGGATCTTGCTCGTCGCGTGGCGTTCGAGGCAGAGCAGCGCGTCGTCGCGGCTCATGCCCAGGCCGTCATCCGTCACGCGGATGAGGCTGCGCCCGCCGGCCTGCACCTCGACGTGGATGCGCGCGGCCTGCGCGTCGAGCGCGTTCTCGACGAGTTCCTTGACGACACTCGCGGGCCGTTCGACGACCTCGCCCGCGGCGATCTGGTTCGCCACGTGGTCGGGCAGGAGTCGGATGCGGTTCATCGGCGCTTCAGTGGGCGAGTGTTGTGCGGAGAAGAATCGAAGTCGAAAACTTTTCCTGCCCGCCGCCGGCAACGTGGCTTGCACCGTGCCGCGGGTCCGCCAGACATCGGCGCGACCCGCATGACCCTTCCCGCGCCAGCCCTTGCCGCGGGGTGATCTGCGCCGCTGTGTTTCGCGGCGACGATCCAGCGCGGCGCTCCTATTTCAGGGTCATCACGAACTCGATCAAGTCCGCCAGCCCCTGCGGCGTGAGATTCTGTTCAAGACCCTCGGGCATGAGCGACTGGCCGGAGCTTTTCATGCCGCGGATGCTCGCGCGCGGGAGCGTCCGCTCGATGCCGCTGGCCATGCGCAGCGTGACGTGCGTGGTGGTCTCGTTCGCGATGAGCGCGGCGAGGCTCTCGTCGTCCTTCGTCTCGACGGTGAAGGCGAGGAACTGCGGCGCGACCTCGCGGTTTGGGTCGAGGATGTTCACGAGCAGTTTCTCCGCGCCGGTGTTCTTCACGGTCACGAGGTCGGGGCCGAGCACAAAGCCCTCCGTGCCGGCACGGTGGCACGAGGCGCAGCGCTCGGTGTAGATGGCTTTGCCCTTGGCCGCGTCGCCTTTCATTGTAAGCGCGGGCATGAAGGTCTTCACCACCGTGTCGCGCGGTTGCGGAAGGACGGCGCCGAGCAGTTTCGTGGCGCGCTCGCGGATGGCTGCGTCGCGATGGGCGAGCAACGGCTTGATCTGCGTGGAACTCAACTCGGCGGGCTTGATGACACCGCCCTCGAGGGCCGCAAGCAGCGCACCGGTGCGCTCGGGCCGCGCGAGCAACGCGGTGAGCGCCTCGCTCTTGAGGCGTGAACTGAAGCCGCTCCAGCGCTTCGTCAACTCGCCGCCCAGCGCCGGCTCCGTGAAGCGCGAGAGCGTGCCGAGCGCGGCGAGCTGCACGGGCTGCGGCTGCGCGGCGTCGAGCAGCGCGAGCAATGTCGCTCCTGAATCGGCGTAACTGGTGAGGCCGAGCAACTGAATGGCCTCGGCGCGCGTGGACTCGTGCGTCTTGGCGTCGGCAGCGAGACGCGCGGCCTGCGCAAACTGCGGTTTCAACTTGCCCTCCGGGTCGGCCTTCGCGAGCGAACTGCCCGCGCGCTGCAAGCCCTCGCCGAGAGCGCGGATGAGTGGGAATGCAACGGATGGCAAGCGAGCGCCACTCAATTGCGACGCGACCTTTGCGACATTCTTTGGCTGGCTCTTGGAACCAATCAAAGCCGCCATGTCCCTCAGCAGTCTGTGAAAGTCTGGCGCGGTAACCGTTGCGTCTTCCAAAGCGAGCGAGGCGAGAACTTCAAAGACATCAATCGCCTCATCACCCAGCGAATTCAGCAGCGCTGAACGGAACCAAGGGCTATCGAACTGCTTGAACACAACCGCGATCCACACCGCCCCTTTGTCCTTGAAGCGAAGGCCTCCCAGGGTCAGTGCTGCTTGAAAGGCGAGGCGATTGTTGAAATGGTGGCATTGGGCTGCAATCGCGCCGAGAAGGTCGTCGGAAAGTTCTCCATTTGTGGCGAACGATTCGCTGAGCATGATGGCCCGTTCCCGCGCAAGCGTTCCTTCGGCCTTCCTGAGCGCTGCGAGCAAGTCTGCCTCGGTGAGGGCGTTGAGACCTTGCAGCCCCTGCAGCGCGTGAGCGCACGTCAGCTCAAACGGTGAGTCATTCAGCAACTTCCGCAACATCACAACCCCCGCCTTGTCCTGCCGCTCATAAAGCAACCGCGCCGCCGTCTCTCGGTGCCAGCCGTTCGGATGTTCGAGCAGTTTCACCAGCTCGGCAGTGGTGGCCTTGCCGAGCTGCGCGGGTTTGGGCTGCTTGAAGTTCTCCGGCACGATGCGCCAGATGCGGCCGCGGTCGCTGCCGCTGTTGAGGTCAATGTGCTGCTTGATGCTCTCGGGAATGCTCCACGGATGCTCGATGACCTCGCGATACATGTCCGCGATGTAGAGGCACCCGTCAGGCGCATTCTGGAACTGCACCGGGCGGAACCACGTGTCCGTGCTCGCGAGGAACTCGAAGCCCTGCTCGTCGTCCGGCCGCTTCGCGACGAGTCCCACGCCGTCGGGCGCGGGATAAATCTTCTTCCGGTGAACGAGGTTGCCGCCGGCGTCGCCGATGAAGGCATTGTCCGCGAAGTCCGGCCCGTAGGCGTCGCCGCGGTAGATGGTCGCGCCGGTTGCGCCGGTGAAGTAGCCGGAGACGCGCCCGCCGCCTTCGACCCCGCCGGGCACCACGCCGCTGATGCGCCAGCGCGTGCGGATGATGCGCCACGGTTCGTCCGGGCTGATGCGGAAGACCTCCGCCGCCGGGCCGTCCGCCGCGATGCTCACGCGCGGGCTGGGCATGGCGTAGTGCGGGTTGCGGCCGGCGTAGCGCGCGTCATACATGAGCACCTGCAAGTGGTCGGAGTTCGAGCAGACGAACTTGCGGCCCTTGCTGTCGAAGCTCATCCCGTATTGCGCGGTCGGCCCCTCGGCGCGCATCACGAGCGTGCGCGGGTCGAAGGAGAAGTCGCGGCCATTCAGCGCGAGGTCCGGCGGCGGCGGGTTCGCGGCGACCTGTTTGATGACGCCGCCGTTGCCCGCGGTCGCGCCGTGGATGCGATTGTCGAGTCCCCAGTTCAAGCTGTTCGGCAACGCCTGCACGTTGAGCCGGGACGCCGTGGAGCCGAAGCCGGTGAAGACGACCTTGCGCTCGTCGGCCTTGCCGTCGCCGTTGGTGTCCTTGAGCCAGAGGATGTCCGGCGTGGCGATGACGAAGATGCCGCCGTTCCAGCAGATCACGCCCGTGGGCCACGGCAGGTCGTCGGCGAAGACGGTGGCCTTGTCGAACACGCCGTCGCCGCGCGTGCTTTCGAGCATGCGGACGCGGCCGAGGTGGGGCTTCTCGTCGCGCAGCTCGGAGTAGTCGCGCATCTCGACGACGAAGAGGCGGTTGTTCTCGTCGAAAACCATCGCGATGGGGCTGTTCACGAGCGGCTCGCCCGCGGCCAGCTCGACGCGGAAGCCTTTCTTCACTTTGAACGACTTGACCGCGTCGGCGGGCGAGAGCGCGGGGAATCGCGGCAGGTCCTTCGCGGCGTCGAGCTTGGGCTGCTCGCCTTTTTTGCCGTAGGCGTCGGAGTAGGTGACGTTTGACTTCTGCTTCGCAGGAGCCTTGGGCGCGGGCTTGGAATCCTGCCCGGGCCCGGGGGCGGCGAGGGCGAGCGTGAGGGCGAGGCCGGGCGCGGCGGCGGACCAGCGGCGGCGGTTCATGCTGGAAGCCAAGACGCGACGAAACGGGAGGTCAAGGAGGGAGTTGAACGCGAGCGAGGCGAGGACGGCCCGACTAGTCCGTGATCGTCGCCTGGCCGGTGGCGGCGTTGTATTGGACTTTCTTGCCGGGGGGCAGGTCGATGCAGGCCGATGCCTGCCTCGGCGAGGCTGCGGGGCCACCGGCCGTTGTTCTCCTTGAACCGGTCGATGTGATACGCGAGCACGGAGTTGGCGCGGGTGAGCACGCTGGCTTGATCCATCCTTGCGCCAAAGTGCGCGAGCGCGTCGGCGCTGGCTGCCGCCTTTTCAGCGGGAGACATCTCGGCAACGGGCGCGGCCGGTGCGGCGGGCGCTGTTGCCGCGGGTGCCGTGACGGGCGAGGCGGGCGCCTTGCGCTCGGAGGGCGGCGTGGCGACCTGGATGGGCTTGGTCGCTTCGGGCGGCGGCTTGCCGCTGCACGCCGCGAGGGCGAACGCACCGGCGGCCACGCAAGTGTTGAGCGCGCGGATCATCGGTCGAACTAGTCGCCCTTTCGGATGCTCCACATGCCTCGGCGCTGGTTGAGGGCAGGCGTCGTCTCGAATGTCTTCAGGAATTGCGCATGTCCGTCCACGAACAGGTAGTTGTAGTTGTCCATGCCGTGATGCTCGTTTTTGATGTAGTTGTAGACGCTGCCGGGCGAGGCGTAGTGGCCGGCCGCATCGCGAAGCACCGCCCGGTCGGGGTAACCGGCGATGTTGTCGACGTGGAAATACTCGGTGATCATGATCGTGCCGGTGGGGTCGTTGAAGGTGTTTTCACGGAGGGCCAGTTGACGGCTTGGCGCGGGATTCGGCGGCGTCACCCCGTTGAAGCTTGGCGAGGACGAGTCGGCGTTGTTCCACGTCGCGGTCGTCGCGGCATTGGCGGGGAAGCTCCAGTTCAATCCGGCCCCTTCCTGCACATCCGGCCCCGGCGGCCACGTGGGCGCCGCCGTGTCCTGATACATCGGCATCGTGTAGGACCGGCGCGAATACTTCGGCGGGCTGGCCAGCGTCGCGAGGAAGGCCTGGGTCGTCGGCCGGAAGAGCGGGTTGCGGTCCGAGGGGCAGGCGAGCGCGGCCGTGGCTTTCTGGTTCACGACGAACCACTGCTCCGCCAGCGTGAGCGGCGTGCCGAGGTAGCTGGCGATCAAGTCGTCCCACGTCATGCTCGCGGTGAGCAGGGGGTTGGCGTTGCCGAAGGTGATGTTCGCGTAGGCCATCTTGTCGTCGGCGTCGCTCATATACATGATCATGGCGGTTCCGACCTGTTTGTTGTTGCTCATGCACTTGGCCATCTGGCCGCGCTTCTTGGCCTGCGCAAGCGCCGGGAGAAGCATGGCGGCGAGAATCGCAATGATCGCGATGACGACGAGCAATTCGATGAGGGTGAAACCGCGCGCGCGGGCGCGAGGCGTGCCGGATCGGGAGACGATGGCATTCATGATCGTGGGCTTGGGCAGGCTTTGTTTCAGCCGTGACACGACCGCGGGGCCGATGGAAGTGCCAATCACACCGCGGGGTGCTGCCGGCTTTTGGATTGGTCGGACGCTTGCACAAGCGGATGACGCTGACAAGCGGTTTTCCGGCGCCCCCATCCCGCCCCGGTTCACTGCGGCAGCACGCCGGTGACGAAGGCGCCGCCCGCCGTGGTGCCATTCACGGCGGTGATTGAGAGCGTGAGCATTCCGTCGAACCCCTTCGAGTCCATCTGCTGGATGCTCCCGTCGGACAGCGCGATGTTGCCGGCGAGGTCATGGTGCGCGGCCGCGCCTCCGGCCATGATGCCGGAGTTGCTGCCGATGACCCAGGCGATCGAGTTCGGTGTGCTGACCGAAAACTGCCCGCCGTAGCGCCCGTTCGATGGCGTCATCGGGCTGTTGTAAGCCTGCACGGACTGGCCGTTGTTCCCGCTGCCATAAGGCGGCACCGACGGCGAGAGGGCGCTCGCCGAGATGCCGGGGCCGATGTTGCCATCGCCGCTGAGCGGAACCGTCGGACGGATTTCATCCGCATCGTAGCCGATCGCGTAGCTCGCGGCGCCGCGGTCGAGCGCGAAGTTCCCCGGGATGGGGTGGGGGACAATCGCGCCGCTGGGGTTGGCGAAGTAACCGATGTTCGCCGGCGGGCTGATCGTCGTGCCCCAGTCGGTGGCCATGACGTTGCGGCGAAGCTTGTCGCCGGGGCACATCAGGATTTTCGCGCTGCCCAGCTCGTTCGAAAGGAAGCCAAACGTGTCGAACACCGCCTCGGAACTGCGGATGTAGCGCGCCCCGGCCGCCTGGACCGTGCGGCAGGCGCCGAGCGCCACGTCGGGCGTGACCTGCCCGGCCGAGCCGGTGAGCCAGTTGCCCTGCGTGCGGTAGGGCATGCGGGCGTCGTTGTCGTTGGCGAACACGTGGAACGCGAGGCAGACCTGCTTGAGATTGCTGACGCACTTGATGCGCGCGGGACGTTCGCACGCGACGGACTCGAGGGGATGGCGTGGGTTTTCATGACGGTGGGTCCGGCAATGTGTCTGGGATCGTCCGCACCGTTGCAGAACCGTCGCGGTTGGACAAGCTGAATTCCTCAACCGGATGGGAAAGGCTGACTCGGCGCGTTCGGAGGATTAGGATCAGGATGAAGATCAGGATTAAGAGCTGAGGACCAACTCCCCCAATGCCGGCGCGGGTCGGGTGATACACTCCCCCACGGTTCACCGATGCGCTCCACCCGCACCCATTCGCCCGCCTGCGCCGGCTTCCACGCCGCGGCGTTCAACCGCCGCCACGCGCTGAAGGTCGGCGGGCACGACCCGCTGCTCGTCACGCAGAATCCCAACGACCCGGCCTTCGCGCTGCCCGAGTTGAGCCTGCCCGCGGACATCACGCCCGGGCGCCTGCAACAGCGCCGCGAAGTGCAGAAGCTCATTGATGCGCAGGCGCGCCTGCTCGATTACTCGGCCACCGCGCGCGGCATCAACGACTACTACGAGCGCGCGATGGCGATGCTCACGTCGCCGAAGCTGCGCAAGGCCTTCGACCTCGCGAGCGAGCCCGACAAGGTGCGCGACCGCTACGGCCGCACGACCTACGGACAGAGCGTGCTGCTCGCGCGCCGGCAAGCCGGTGATGGGTGTGGTGGCGTGAAGCTTGCGGACTGCCGCCGCAGTTCGAACGGCGAACTGAACGCTTGAAGTGAAATCGCGCGAATATTGAGAGGGATGAGGTGAGGGGTGAATCGCGTGTCCAAACCACGCTTGGCGCGGGCTGGCGCGGCCGGTTACGATTCGACGGTGACCATCAAGCCGGCTCTGACTTTCCTCGCGCTCGCGCTCGCGTTTCCGTGCTTCGCCCAAAGCCCCTCGGTCAACTCCGCGTCGCCCGCCGCCGCCGCGCCGGGCAGGGCCACTGAAATCACCTTCGCCGGCGCGAACCTCGCGGGCACGGCCGCGCTGTGGACGAGCTTCAACGCGAAGGCCGAGCTTGTCCCGCCCGCGGGCACGAACGCGCCGGACGCGTCGAAGGTCACGTTTCGCCTCACGCTGCCCGCGACGCAACCCGTCGGCATCGGCGCGGTGCGCGTCGCCACGACGAACGGCGTCTCGGGCCTCGTGCCGTTCCTGGTGGACGACCTGCCGAGCATCGCGGACAACGGCACGAACAAGGCCGTCACCAACGCGCAGGCGCTCACGCTGCCCGTGGCCGTGGACGGCGCGTGCGAGGAACTCAGCTACGACTTCTTCAAGTTCACCGCGAAGAAGGGCGACCGCATCGCCGTGGACTGCGTGGCGCGGCGGCTCGGCTCGGCGCTCGACCCGGTCGTGCGCGTGTTCGACGCGAAGGGCCGCGAGCTCGCGTGGAGCGACGACGACCCGTCCGCGGGCCGCGACAGCCGCGCGCTGTTCGAGATTCCCGCGGCGGGCGCGTATTTCATCGAGGTGCGCGACATCGAATATCGCGGCGGCGCGGCGTTTCGCTACCGGCTGCGCGTGGGGAGCTTCCCGCTCGTGGAATTTCCGTTTCCCTTCGCGGCGAAGGCGGGCGATGCCGGAAGCTTCTCGCTCGTCGGCAAGGGGCTCGAAACGGCGAAACCGCTGGCGCTGCTCGCGCCGAAGTCCGCCTTCGCCGGCCGCGTGCCGGTGAACGCGAAACTGCCGCGCGGCGCAGCCACGGGCTTCGGCGGCGTGCTCGTCACAGGCTTCAACGAAGTGAACGAGGTGGAGCCAAACGACACGAACACGCTCGCGCAGAAGCTCGCGCTGCCGTGCGCGGTGAACGGGCGGTTCGCCAGGCCGCGCGACCGCGACTGGTTCGAGTTCACCGTGGCGAAGGGCGAGCGCCTGCTCATCGCGAGCCGCACGCGCACGCTCGGTTCGCCGTGCGACTGTTACATGGAATTGTTCAAACCCGACGGCACGCGCCTCGCCGCGACGCGGCCCACCGCGGTCGAGGAGGCCGCGATCACGAACACCTTCACCGAGGCGGGCACGTATCGGTTGCGCGTCGAGGAGGTGAACCGGCTTGGCGGCACGAATCTCGCCTATCGCATCGAGCTTGCGCCCGCGCCCGCGTTCGCGCTGAGCGTGGACACGGACAAGTTCGAGGCGGCGGCGGGCGGGAGTTTTTCGTTGAAGGTGGACTGCGCGCGCGCCGGTCACGACGGGCCGGTGAAGCTCGCGTTCGCGGAGCCGTCGCCGGGTTTCACGATCGAGAATGACATCATCGCCGCGAAAGCCACGAACACCACGATGAAGGTCACGCTGCCCGCCGGGCTCGCGCCGGGCCGGTTGGTGCACCTGCGGCTCCGGGGCGCGGCGAAAGTAGGGGAACGCGAGGAATCGGCGGCGGTGGGCACGATGCCCGCGCTGCGAAAGGTCTTTGCGGACACCGTCCACTCGACGCTGATGATTCCGCCGGAGTTGGACGGACTCATTGCGGTCGGAGTGAAGCCCGCGTTTCCCGCGAAGCCCGTGGAGCCCAAATCGCCATCCGCGAAGTGACGCGCGGCGCGGCGGGCGCCGAGAAATGAGTTGTCGGCTGCGCCGGGCGGGGGCATGAAGCGCCCATGCAATACGTGATCGCAGGGCTCATCGGCCTTTTCGGGGGAGTGACCAGCGGACTCTTCGGCGTCGGCGGCGGCGTGGTGATGGTGCCGGCCATGATGCTCCTGCTGAAAATGGACATCAAAATGGCGGTCGGCACCTCGCTGGCCGTGATCATCCCCACCGCGCTCTCCGGCACGATCAAGCATCACGCGCAGGGCCACGTGGACTGGCGCGCCGCGGCATCGCTCATCCCGATGGCGATCCTCGGGGGCTATCTCGGCGCGCTGCTGGTCGGGCACATTCCGTCCGAGATGCTCAAGCGCGGCTTCGGCGCGTTTCTGGTGCTGGTGGGGGTGAAGTTGTTGTTCTTCAAGTAAGCCAAACCGCACGCGCGAATCCGCATGAACCCGGCCCCATCTCGCAGCACCATGAGTTCAAGCTGCCCGATGGACGCGCGGAGCTGCTTGCGGTGATGAAGAAGGACCTGGCTGTGCTGCGCAATTGGCTGGCGTGAAGCTCGCGCGGATGCGGGACGGTTTTTCGCGCCGGAGCGCGGATGACTTCGTAAATGCGCTGAAATCAAGGCGCGCTCCGCGGCGCTTCAGCAGGCACGCCTCCTGCAAAGGAAAAACCCGCCGGACGAGCGTCCGGCGGGATTTAACCCAATCAGTCCTCCTTTGAAATGGACTACCAGCGAGCGCCGATAAACACGCGGGGTCGGCAGACCGGCCCGTAAGTGTAAGTCACGACAGGCGCAGGGTGCACCATGACCGGCACCTGCTGGACGTAGACGACTGGTCCCGCCGGCGCCGTCTGGACATAGACAGGAGCAGGTTGAACCTGAACCGCGGGCTGCTGCACCAAGACCTGCGGCGGCGGCGCGTAGATGATCTGGGGCTGGTGCGGCGCGACGAAGGCCGGTGCGGGCTGGTAGTAAATGACTTGCGGCGGCGCTTGCACGACCACGCGGCGGGGTTCGGCGATTTCGTGGATGACCTTCGCCGCCAGGAGTCCGGTGAGGACTTTCCCGGCCGTGGCCCATTCACGATCCCCGGCGGCTGCCCTCGGGGCCTTTGCGCTGAACAAGGCGAGGACGAGGAGCATGGCCAGCGTGAGTTTCATCGATCCCTTTCTTTGGTGATTGTTGGCGTGTTCGACGGAATGAGTTGGCCAATATTCAGGACGCGGCCTAAGTTGGCCACGCATCCCGATGACCTCCGACCCCGGCCCAAGTCATCCCGGCGCCGACAAACCGCGGCGGCGCCTGCCGCGATCCTTCAGCGACCTGACCCCCAGCAGACACTTCAGCCCGCGCACATTCTTCCGCGAGATGGTGTGGAAGGCGTGGCTCACGCGCCGCACGGGCGCGCACCGGGCGCCAGCGTTCCCGCGCCTGCGCGAGGGGCAGATGGCGGTGACGTGGATCGGGCACGCGTCGTTCCTGGTGCAGTTCACGGACTTGAACGTGCTGGTGGACCCGAACTTCGCCAACTGGCTCTTCCTGATCAAACGCATCAAGCGCGCGGGGCTCAAGCTGAAGGACCTGCCGCCGGTTGACCTGGTGCTGCTGACGCACGCGCACTTCGACCACTTCCACAAACCGACGCTCCGACGGCTGCCGCATCCGAAGATCGGCGTGATGCCGTGGGGCATGGGGGATCTGGCGCGCGGGTTGGGCTTCTCGCGCATCGTGGAGTTGCAGTGGTGGGAAAGCTTTCAGCACGGCGACTGGCGCGTGACGCTCACGCCGTGCAAACACTGGGGCGCACGGATGCTCCACGACCAGCACCGGGGCTACGGCGGTTTCGTGCTGGAACACCAGGGCCGTTCAGTCTATCACGCCGGCGACAGCGCCTACTTCGAGGGCTTCAAGGACATCGGCGTGCGCCTCAAGCCGCAGGTCGCGCTGCTGCCCATCGGCGCGTATTTCCCGGAGAGTTTTCGCAATGTCCACATGGGCCCGGACGACGCGGTGAAAGTCTTCCGCGAC